>NZ_MUFK01000029.1:0-42962 GCF_001996085.1 Salinivibrio sp. PR5 | reverse complement strand
GTCATAAATACTGAATAAATACATCTATAGAGCACAACTACCACGGCTCAATTGCGTTTTATAGTTCATCAAACCTTCATTTGTGAAAAGTTTGTTACACTATTTTATTGACCAAGATCAGATTCCGTTAGCAACTTGTAGGGTATAAGGTGGGCCAGCTCACAGATTATCGTAACCACGTTTTTGGATAACGAGCTGATATACACTGCGTATTGGTCCTGCTAACCGATTTTAAAGTCAATACGTGCATATTCTTTGATCAACCAGTCACCAAAGTCATTGAGGAGCATCATAACAGCACGTTTTTTTACAGGTTTGCGATCTAGCAGGATAAAAAGTCGCTCAATTGCTTGTTGTTTAGCAGGATAATGCTTAATAAACAACTCTGCACAGTCAGGTAGTGATTCCGTCCACGTCCCTTCTTTATGCAAAACCAAACCAAACGCACCACGAATTAAGGTATCGGCAATGCGCTGTGCTGCAGTCAGTTGCGTGTTCCATGTCGTGGCCGCTTGTATTTTATGCTTGGCACGTGCGAGTTTACCGCTCAAATCGGGATTCATCGCTTTCGCCACTTCCCAACTCGCCTCGAAATGGCCAAAACTCTCGGAAAGATCTTGGCCATACAGGCACATTGCACGATGTTTAAAAAAGAAGCCCCAGTGAAAGATTTCGGCCAAATCACGGACTTGTGACACTGTCACTGTGTCGATATGACAGCCATCGATGACTTTGCTATGGCTGGTTTTAATTCGCCACAATAAGGTATTCATGGCACTGGATTGGTCAAGCGTTAGTGGTTGGTGGCATACCACGGTTAAATGCAGGACAGACTCCCCCACTATCGCACGGCGCCAGACAATATCGCCGCTCACGTAGACACTGTGAAGCCGCTTACCGATCAAAGCACGAAGCTGTTTGATCGCTTTGACCATGACAGGGATAAATTCGGGTTGTAACGGCGAGCGCCGATCCGGCTCTGGTAAATAAGCCGTTTGAGATTGCAACTGAGTCACGACTTTCACACAAGGTTGAATGCGTGCGCTATTGTTGGTCATCTGCATGGACAAATCAACGCTCTACCACCGAATCTCACCCTGTATCAACGCGCTTGCTTAAATTGAGTACAGGCGTTTGCGTAAAGTTAAGCATAATCCTTGCCAGCTGTCGCGTTGGATAATTGACGGGCTGAGAATTCGTAACCAGCATGCTATAGTCCGAGCACGCCCAGAACGAATAGAGAACACCCAATGACGCAATCAGCGCTAATGAGCTTGGATGAGATCCTTGAAACCGCCTTTGAGATCTTCGCGGAGATGGCACCAGATAATTTGGAGTATGACGATTTGGCAGCATACGAATCCCATTTTGAGGAAGACGGCGGCGCCATCGTGGTTGAAGTCGGCAGCGATTGGCCTGAGCATGTCGGGTCTGACATCAACCTCGCCCACTGTGCGGAAGTACAAATTGGGATGGCAAAAGAAGGCGCCTTGGCCGATGTGTTTGTGCGTATGCTACTCAGCCGTGATCCGGAAGAAAAATTCTGTCACTTACTATGGAAACGCAGCCCCACACAACTGCACTGATGGCAGACCTCATGTCTATGATTGACGTGACAGCTCGCCTTTATCGACCGCTATGGTCAGGATGAGAAATTAAAAATGGCAGCCCATGCTGCCGTTTGCATTTGTATCCTTAGTGGACTGGTGCCGAGGTGGGATCGTCCCCGTGTTGGTCCGCACGATAACTCATCATTAAGCCAATGCTCGCGAGTATGCCGAGAGCAAGCATCATTGAGCCCAGAGAAAGCTGACTCGCGACACCTAATCGACTGGCCGCTAGCGTCACAAGACCCGCAAGCAGGTTTTGAGCGCCCCCCAAGATAGCACCGGCTGTGCCCGCATGATAAGGAAATGGGCTCAGTGCCCCCGTGCTGGCCGCTGGGAATAACACGCCTGCACCGGCAAAATACACACAACCGCCACCAATCAAGCTATACACAGAAATCTCGCCCATTAATCCTGATACAACAAGGATCCCTGCCCCCATTAATGCCATTACGCTACCCAGCGTCAATGTCGCGTAGTAGCCTATGGTATCGGCAAAGCGGCTAGATAGGCCCGAGCCCACTAAATAGGCAGGCAGTGGCGCGACAAAAAGGACACTGATCAGCGTCGGTGATAAATGTAATCCATCAGACATAATCACCCCAGCGGCTGCTTCAAAGACCGACACGCCCGAGAAGACTGTAATCAAACACAATAGGTAACCTCGAAAACGCCGCGAGCTCATGACATGGCGGTAACGACCGATAAAATTACCGGGCTGACGAGCCTCTTGCGGTAACGTTTCGGTAAAACGCAGCGCCATCACTGCATAGACCACGATCGCTAGCAGCAGCAAGAAAAAGTAACTCGCCCGCCAGTTCAACACCTCAGTAAGGTATCCTCCTAATAAAGGCGCAATTAATGGTGAGAAAATAAGCCCCATACTCACCAAACTGTTGGCACGGTGCAACTTCGCGCCAGAGAAACAATCTCGGGTTAAGGTTCGCGCCATGGCGCCACCACAGCCAATCCCAGCGCCTTGCACCACACTACCCACTAAAAACCACGAATAGGAATGTGCTAACAGCGTGATCCCTGTCCCGACCAAGAATAAGGCAAGCCCGGCCAAAATAACGGGCTTACGCCCAATACGGTCGGAGATGGGGCCATAAATAAACTGAGACAGCCCGTACGGGATCAAGTAGCACGCCATCACCGCCTGCAATAGCGCCGGTGATACCGAGAAATCTGCGGCCATCGCTGCAATCGATGGAACATACATGGTTTGAGTCATTTGACCCACCGCAGCCAGCATTACAATGAGCAGCAACAACTTACCCATAGGCATTGCCGAAGACATTCCTACACTCCTAAAAATGAATTATGCGAAATAATGATTTGATAAGTGGATGTTGCAAAGTTTTACGCTAGGCACACGAAAAACATCACAACCAAAGACAGCGCGATAATAGGCCTGAGCAGTGAGGAAAGCAATGGGCGATGAGTCGCCGCAACACGATTCTTTATCATGGTTGAGATTAGTTTTTATAATCTCAAATCCAGCGTCTGACGTGTGCCCGATATTCAGCAAATGCGTCAGGCCAATGCGCAGCGAGTCGCCGCTCTTCAGAGAAGATAAAGGTCATTGACAGGTAGGTCATATAGGCGGGAACCAAGCCCCAACACCAAAGAGAGTTAAAGTAGAATCCAGCGCTAACGATGAGCAATACCAAAGCGAGATACATCGGATTGCGCGTATAGGCATAAATGCCGGTTGTGACCAGGGCTGATGGCTCTTTGATTGGATCAACGGTGGTGTGATGACGATGAAATGCCCATTTCGCCGCCACCAGCAATCCAATGGCGAGCGTAAGAGGAAATACAGCCCAATATGGCGAACCTAATGTGAACGGAAAAGAAAAATAGTGGTTGAGCAACACACCGAAGCCCACGGTAAGTAACATCGCAATGGGCGGCAAAGGTGGGAAAATATACTGCCAAAATTGCGTTTTCATGACTCGTCCTTGAGTGAAAGCTTATATATCGCGCCGCACTGTATCGAAAAAGGGCAGTGACTGTCACTGCCCTTCCGTAAAGTTTGCGACTAAGCACAACTCACTACCACTTAGTCTTGCTCGATATTCAGACGATGTTTGCCATGCTCAATTTTAGCTTTTAAATAATTGCGATTACCTTCTTTGAGGTGCGCTTTGGTGCCAATCACTTCTTTGAGATCAATACCGGCAGCTTGGAGTTCTTCAATTTTTTTCGGGTTGTTGGTCACTAACCGAATGCGATGAATGTCCAAGGCTTTTAGCATTTGTGCGGCTTCAGTAAAGTCACGTAAATCGTCCGCAAAGCCAAGATGGTTATTGGCTTCGTAAGTAGTCATGCCTTGGCTTTGCAGCTCATAAGCATCAAGCTTATTGTATAGGCCAATTCCACGCCCTTCTTGACGAAGATAGAGGATAATCCCGCCATTTTCACCCATCTTTTGGATCGTTTCTTCGAGCTGCTCACCACAATCACACCGTGATGAATGGAATACATCGCCCGTTAAGCACTCAGAATGCATTCGCACTAGGGGAGTTTGATCGGTCACGTCCGCTTGTTTAAAAATAAGCGCAACGTGCTCCTGTCCAGACGCTAGTCCTTCAAAAGATAGAATTTCGGCAGGGATATGGCTCCCTACTCCAACGTTCAGAGGCACCCGAGCCCTTACTTTTACCATTAGAATTTGTCTCTTACTACTGACACCCGAATCAGGGCGTTAACATTACTACAGCGTTACCAGGATGCCAATTAGAAAATGTTATATTATAACATTTCCCACCCAAGTAATGGCTACCTCTATTGTAAACGCCGGACAACCTCTGCTGGATTACCTGCCACTATGGAAAAGGGTTCGATATCTGTATCCACCACCGATCCCGCCTCAATCACCACACCTTCACCAATCGCAACGCCTGCTTTGATCACACTGTTGCCTTCGATAATGACGTTATTGCCGACAATCACGCTTTGTGAGGTTTCACACTCTCCACGAGCAATGTCGAGCGGGAGTACGCGATGGCGCGTGGTATAGATACCCACATTGGGACCGATGCTGACATTATGCCCAATCCGAACATGGGCCCCATCAAGCATGGTGCAATTAGGTCCAATACTGACGTTATCGCCGATTTCGATATTCATTCCGTAGTGACAAAAAAACGGCGCATCAATATCCACATTGGATCCAATCCCTGCAAACAACTTGGTCGTTACTATCGCAAGGTTATCGGTGTCTTCAGGATCGATACAATTAAACTGTTGGCATAAGCGGCGCGCAGCATAGCGAAATAAGGTTAATTCCTCATCGGCTGGGGAATACGGTAACCCCCGCTGCATTTTTTCAAACTCCGTCATCGCCTATCCTTGGTGTGGTAACGCTATTGAGTTGGGCTCAAAAGCCTCACTTTTAACGGTTGATATGGTATTGAGAGCATCGCCGTATTGCGCCATAAACTGATTGCCAAGCGATAAGCCCAGTTGATAGTCCGCATCGAGTTGCTCAGGCTTGCTCAATAATGCACTGCTTTGTAGCGGTGCGCTCGGCGCGATTTGTAACACCTGTGCACGAGGTGGTGGCTCGGCTAAAAACTGTAATTCGTTTTGATAGCTTTGATAGTGCGTAGTGAGCATTTTGAGCATCTCGCTGCTCAGCGGTTTACCCGATAACGACTGCAACCGATAAATCGTGTCACCGCCAAAGAGCCAGCGTCCGCCGTTTTGCATCGCTTTTTCTCTCATTCCATCGCGAACACGACTCACCCATTGCTCACGGCTAGATTTGTAGCGTTCGGAGAGTTCGGCTAACTGCTTGTTCAACTCCTTTTGAAAGGTTTCAAATCGGGTTAGACGGTACTTAAATTCAAAATTAGAGAGATAGTCAGAAATCTTAAAATGCGGCTTTTTGGCTTCAAACTTGGTCCGTAATGTATCCAAAAAATGGCTCTGATCTTCTGGGCCGCCTTTGTCTTGCTCCAACGCCGGCTCAGTGCGAATCACTACAATAATATCCGCCCCACGGGCGAAGGCTTCTTTCGCCGGCACCGCGGCACTCACGCCACCGTCAACATAGCGCTTACCATTAATGCAAACAGGATGCGGATAAAGCAAAGGGATGGCACAGGTTGCTTTGAGTGCATCTGGCCAAGTGTCATCGGTAATCGAGAAAAAGGCCGGTTTCAGGGTATCAACCTCAGTCACGCACGCGTAGGCCTCTCTTCCGTTCAAGTGTAGCTTCGCTGTTTCAATGTCCAGCGCAGCCTCATGACCCGGCAATGCCGTACTAAGCGCCCAATCTAAATCCATATGGTGTTGGCGGCGCACGTACTTCATCAGGTGGAAAAAGCGCTCTTGCGTGGTGAGCTCAGTGATAAACCGATGCCCGTAGCGATGCTGCTGGCATACATACGCCGTCAAGTTGAGTGCGCCGGCAGACGTCCCTAAATAAAGTTGAAATGGATCAAATCGGACATTAAGAAATGCATCAAGCACGCCTGCGGTAAAAATCCCGCGTTGCCCGCCTCCCTGCAGTACCAGCGCGATACGCTGTGGCCGGGTAAAATGGCGCGGAGCAATTGGCATTGCCGTACCGGGAGAGTTGTCTGTCAAAGCTTGCTTACTTCTTAACACTTTCGCCCCTTATTCATCTTGCATAACGCTTTATGCGAGCAAAGCTCTTTATTAGCGTACAGCTCTTGATTAACGCATCGCTTTCAGTGTGTTAGCTCACTTCCAGCACGCTGGCCGCTGTGCATGGTAACGCTTACTGCGCAACGTAGCTACTCACAGTTAGGGCGCCAGTGTCCATTCTCGTTAACAGCGAACCGATGATAATTAAGACAACACAGCGACAGCAGCAAAAGTGAAAATCATACCCAGCGCGCAAACAGCGGTTGTCAGTGCGTATGCAAGTGTTTTATCCATGCTGATACTCCTTGTTGACATAATGATTAACCCCAAAGACGCCGCGGATCAGGTGCAATACCTATTAATCCAAGTATATACCCTCTCCTGTCAAAGCTGCACCGACGTCGACTAAGTGGGCTCTTACAAAGCTAAACCACTGATTAAAAGATGAAAAATATCGCTATTATGTAGCGAATAAAATGGCGAATCTGAGGCGATCATCATGTTTTCCCTATCCTCATCGTGAGGATCCGCGAGTAAAGATACCTGTGTGAACTTCAATTCAAGGGGGCATTTTGCTGTTTTTTTCGTCACCCAGACAGCAAATCAAAATAACGATCATTCGCCTCTATTGATAATTTTGACAGCTCAATCGTCTACATCAAAAGTAAAAGCCCAGCATGAAACACCACTTATAATTGTTTACACCAAGTTAACAAAAATTTTTGTGCTAACTGCTTGGTTTTGCGGCTATTGATTTAGGCCTGACCAGTGCTTAATCTGCCATCAATGCCCGTCCTAGATAAAAATTTCAACATACGGGCAACAGGAAGTTAAAACTTATAATTGTGGGAATGTGCTATTTCTTTCATATAAGCCATAAAACGATCTGCAGCCTCACAACACTGCGATACCTATATGGTGAAAGATGGTAGCGATTCGCAAAGGAGTAGATATGAAACGAGAACAATGGGGCTCGCGCGCTGGCTTTATTTTAGCCGCTGTCGGGTCAGCAATTGGCTTGGGGAACATTTGGCGATTCCCTTATATGGCCTACGAAAACGGTGGCGGCGCCTTTTTTATTCCATACCTTTTCGCCATGCTAACCGCCGGTATCCCCTTTATGATCATGGAGTTTGGGTTAGGCAAAAAACTCCGCGGCTCGTCGCCTGTGGTCTTTTCTAAACTCAATACCAAGTTCGAATGGTTAGGCTGGTTCCAAGTTCTGATCGCCGCAACCATCGGTATTTACTATGTTGCCGTCATTGGTTGGGCCATCTCTTATTTTGGCTTCTCGTTTGGCCAGGATTGGGGCACAGATACCAACGCGTTCTTTTTCTCTGACTATTTGAAGCTGGGAGAAAATTCACCCACCAACTTAGGCGATTGGCAATGGCATATTGCTATTCCGATGATCATCGCATGGGCAATCACTTATGCAGCCGTCTATCGTGGCGTCAAAGGCGGGATTGAAAAAGCCAGCAAGATTATGATGCCACTGCTATTCATCATGGTGATCTTGCTGATTGGCCGCGTAGTGATGCTGCCGGGTGCCCTCGATGGCTTGAACTACTTATTTGCGCCTGACTTTAGCAAGTTGTTAGATGCAAAAGTGTGGTCGGCCGCCTATGGGCAGATTTTCTTCACCTTGTCCGTTGGGTTTGCCATCATGCTGGCCTACTCCAGCTACCTGCCTGAAAAATCGGACGTAAACAACAACGCCTTGATGACAGTGCTGATCAACTGTGGCTTCTCCATTGTGGCGGGGGTATTGATCTTCTCCATTTTGGGCTACATGGCGGCAGAGCAAAGCAAAGGCATTACCGATGTTGTCAGTGGCGGCGTAGGACTTGCCTTTGTCACGCTACCAGCGGCGATCAACTTACTGCCGATCCCCTACATCCTCGGGCCATTGTTCTTCCTTGCGCTCGTCGTCGCTGGGCTGAGCTCACACATTTCGATTATCGAAGCAGTGACTGCATCGATCATGGATAAGCTGAACCTTGCACGTGAAAAGGCAGCGACAGCCGTCTGCGGCGTTGGCTTCGTGGTTTCTATGGCCTTTGCAACTAACGGCGGCTTGTTGCTTCTCGATTTAGTGGACTACTTCGTCAACAACGTAGCGCTGCTAGCAAGCTGTTTGATTGAGCTCATTGTCGTCGGCTGGTTGGTGAAACTTTCCGATATTCGCCAATACGTTAACCGCGTATCTGAGTTTAGTGTTGGCCAGTGGATGGAAGTGTGTATCCGCTTTGTCAGCCCAATTATGTTGGCCGTGATCATCACCAAAAACTTGATCAACACGGTTAATGAAGGATACGGCGGCTATGCACAGTTCGAACTCATCACCCTAGGTTGGGGGCTCGTCGCAGCCATGGTTGTGGTTGGCATCATCGTGAACTCAACCACAACGCCCGCACGCGATATGGAGACAGAATCATGACCACAGGCGCAATTGTAATGATGATCATTGGTTTCGCGGTCACATGGGGTGGCGCGGCACTGTGTATTCACAAAGCGATGCACAGCGATAGCGAGTAATCCTGTCTGACATCTCACTAAGGTTTCTAAAGCCCTCTTCGGAGGGCTTTTCGTTTCCAGCGATTTAGATTCTTTGTTTGCCTGCATTCTCGTTCGTCCTGTCTAGGGGATGTGGTCTGACCTTGATCAAGTCGCTGATTAATTATGCAAAGTGCGTCATTGTCAGTAGCATCACAGGCCCAAACCACCGATAATGGCGCTCATTGATATTGGTAAGAAAGGGTATCGGCGCTATGGCTGCAGCCAAACGCATTTTAGTGGTTGATGACGATGTAGAAATTCGCGAGCTTTTGCAGGCCTATCTGTCCAAAGCAGGATATGAAGTGACCACCGCGCAAAATGGTCATGAAATGCGCTCTAAGCTTGCGGTCCAATACCCAGACCTTATCTTACTTGACGTGATGCTTCCCGGTGATGATGGGTTTACCTTATGTAAAGCCATTCGCAAAGACTCCAGTGTGCCAATCATTATGCTCACCGCAGTATCTGATGAGACCGATCAAATCGTTGGCTTAGAGCTGGGCGCAGATGATTATATTGCCAAACCCTTTAGTCCTCGTCAGCTCATTGCGCGTATTCGTGCTTTGCTTCGCCGCACCCAACAGTTGCAAGAAACGACCTTGTCACGGCCGAAAGCGATCCGTTTTGGTCAATGGCGCTTGGAACCGGCGACACAACAGCTACATCAAGTAGTCACCGGCATGGAGATTGAACTCTCTGCATCGGATTATGCGCTACTGATGTTGTTTATAGACAATCCCCACCAATTGCTAGATCGCAACGCCATTAGCCAAGCCACCCGCGGTCGCGACGCTCAGCCACAAGAACGAGGCATAGATGTCCAAGTGAGTCGCCTACGACAGCGCCTGCGTGATAATGGTAAAGCGAACCTAATCAAAACCGTCCGCGGTGCGGGCTATATGTTTGTCGCTGAGATCCAATATGAATCATGAGTGGTTACAACGGCTCGTGCCGCGCTCTCTCCTCTCGCGTACGCTGCTCCTGACCCTATTGTCTGTCGTGCTCGCACAGGTGATTGCGACATCCATTTGGTACACTCAATCCAAACGCACGCAGCTGGCGGGCTTAGAGTCCGCGTCAGCCAGCTTGGCGAATATGTTCGCATCGACAACCACCTTTTTTCAGTCTTTGCCCGTCGCGTACCGCCACATCGCATTAAATCAGCTTCGCAATATGGGCGGAACGCGGTTTTTTGTCTCTTTCAACAAAGAAAAAATCAACATCACCCCAATAGAAGAGACCCAAGCGAAACAGGTGGCGGTCAATACCGTCTCGCAAGTGCTAGAGGCGCAACTGCCCGCGCTGAGCACCATTGACGTGGAATTTTCCCGCCCCGAGACGCTGCGCGTTTTAAATAATGACATTTTACTCCGCGACCTGCCCAAGTCATGGGCGCATCACACGCTAAGCCTTGAGCCACTCAACCCACCAATTTTGGTGGTGCAAATGGAGCTCAAAACTAATGAGTGGATTTACATCGCTGCCCTGCTCCCCGCGCCGTATGTCACCTTGGACGATACGTTGATTACGGCCGATCAAGTGGTCTTTATTGTGGTGATCACTGCGTTACTTTTGCTGTTTACTTACAGTTTAATTCGTCAACAAGCGCGGCCACTCAAACGCTTAGCGAAAGCGGCGAACCTATTTAGTACAGACATTGAACAACCGCCACTCAAAGAAGAAGGCGCTGCAGAAATCGCGATTGTGACACGCGCATTTAACCGTATGCAGCGTCGATTACAACGGCATTTGCGAGAGCGTGAAACCCTGTTTCGCTCGATGTCACATGATTTAAAAACCCCGATAACCCGATTACGTCTGCGGGCAGAATTGATTGATGATGACATCCAAGCCGCCAAAATGAACAAAGACTTGGATGAACTCGAAATCATGGTAAAAGGCGCCGTTCAAACCGTGCGTGATACCGACATTCACGAAAACATGGCCGAGATTGATGTGATTGATTTCTTGGCGGTAATTGCCGAGCCCCACAATCAAGATCGGGTGCGTGTCACCATCGAATGTGAGGCAGTGAAAGGCTTTACCTGTAAACCTCTGGCGTTTAAACGCTGCCTATCTAATTTGATTGATAACGGCGTTAAATACGGCGAACAAGTCACCATCTATGTGATGGATGCCGAACATACGCTGGATATCACCCTAATCGACCAAGGGCCAGGGATCCCGGAAGAAGAGCTCGACTCGGTATTTGACCCCTACGTGCGCCTTCACACCGATAACGAGGGCTCAGGGTTAGGGCTTGGCATTGCGCGTGATATTATTCATGCCCACGGCGGTGACATGGTACTCAGCAACCGCAATGAAGGTGGCCTGCAAGTCGATATTAGTTTTCCACGGGTAGAAGAATAATGCGATTGACTCTTAAAGCACTGTGCGTCAGCGTCATTCAATCGACACTGCTGTATATTACGCCTGCCGCCCATGCCAGCGAAGTGGAAGTGCTCCATTGGTGGACATCGGCCGGAGAAGCCAAAGCGGCCTCCGTTTTACGCGCCGGGATCGAGCAACGCGGTCATCAGTGGCGTGATTTTGCGGTCGGCGGACAAGCGGGGATCAGCGCGATGAATACCCTAAGGATCCGCGCAATCAGTGGTAATCCTCCCCTCGCCGCACAAATTAAAGGACCAGAGATTACCGAATGGGCGCGTTTAGGCTTTTTACGCAACCTCAATGACATTGCGGAAGCAGAACACTGGGAAGACAAAATTCCAGCCCCGCTTCGTGACGTGATGCAATACCAAGGGGATTATGTCGCGGCCCCAATTAATATTCACCGCGTCAACTGGCTCTGGATCAATCTACGTGCCTTCAAGGACGCGGGGGCTGCCATTCCCCATGATTTTGAAAGCTTTTTTACCGCTGCCGATAAACTACAACAGGCTGGCTATATCCCACTGGCATTAGGCGGAGAACCTTGGCAGGTAGCGACCTTATTCGACACACTCGCCTTATCCGTGATGGGGCCTGAACATTATCAACAAGCCTTTCTCGACTTTGATCGCGAGGCGCTATTAAGTGACGGTGTCACAAAATCATTTTCTCTATTGGCCAAAATGCGCCCCTACACCGACTCCGACAATCTCGGTCGGAATTGGAGTGACACCACACGATTATTGATCGATAACCGAGCAGGCATGCAAGTGATGGGCGATTGGGCGAAAGGTGAATTTCTTGCAGCAAATCAGCAAGAAGGAAAAAACTTTACCTGTGTCGCCGTCCCCGGTACGGAGCAAGCGTTTAGCTATAACATAGATAGCTTTGTCTTTTTTAAGCCAAACAATGCCGAAGAGCGACAAAGCCAAACGGATATGGCCGAATACTTGTTAACATCCCAGTTTCAACGCGATTTCAATCGCTATAAAGGCTCACTGCCTATTCGCTTTGATATCCCACTCCCGAACGAGGACACCTGTGCCGAAAAATCGCGTCAGGCCTTTCTCTACGCCGAGCAGCACAACACACTAAGCCCAAGCATGTCACATGGATTGTCGACCACCCGTTACGTCCAAAGCGCGATTTTTGATGTGATTAATGAGTTCTTTTATAACCCTAAGCAAACACCCGAGGAGGCGACTCAAGCCCTCTATCGCGCCATTTTATCTGCGCAGGCCTAATTCAGTATATTAGGCCTCGCCCATCGGCACATCATGATGACACAGTACGCGAGGAATGGTGTCATCCAATCCGGTGTAATTGGTAAAGACACAATCAAACGTCGCAAGCGATGTCACACGAACCGGCGCTTGGCGTTGCCATTTTGAGCGGTCCGCCACCAGCCATCGCGCGGTAGCATTGGCTAAAATCGTCTCACTCACCGCCGCTTCGTCGGGAGTAAACTCGCACGCCCACCCTTGTTCACTGACAGCCGCACAGCCAATAATGGCGATATCAGGCTGAAAACGAGACAAAAATTGGATCACAGAGTGGCCAACCATATCTTGATCATTGGCGCGTAGTTTTCCCCCAGCTAACCATACATCAATATGCGGATTCGCCCCCAAACGATGCGCCACCTTAAGGTTATTAGTCACCACTCGCAGGTCTTTACGAGAAAGCAACTGATCCGCCACCGCCGACGCTGTGGTGCCAATACCTAACATCACGGTGACACCATCAGGGATACGCGCAGCAACCGCCTGAGCAATGGCTTCTTTTTCGCGTGAATGGCTTTGTAAGCGTCGCTGATAGTCGGTATTGGCCAACGCTGCCGGCACACTGATCCCACCATGATGGCGTCGCGCTAACCCGAGTGCGCACAGTTGATTGATATCACGACGAATAGTTTGGGTAGTCACCGAAAACTGGGCCGCCAAGGTATCCGTTTCTAAGTGTTCTACCTCATTGAGCTGGCGCATAATCGCCTGCTGACGTCGGTTTAAATCGGCCACGTCTGTCAACGTATTCCTCTCCTAGATTCGCTCATTCCGTTGGCTCAGAACCTAAATAGTTAGATGGCGCGTCGGTGATCATCATATCGACCCCCCACTCCCAAAGGTGCGCAACCTCTTCTGGGTGATTAGGGGTGTAACATTTAATCTTTAAACCGCACGCTTTAATCGCTTTGGCTTGTACCTCTGTTATGCCGCGATAGTGACAATGGATACTGTAGGTCGCGAGATCTTGATAACGGTGCCAGTCTTCGGGCACCACATCCCATAAAATCGCTCTTGCCACGCTCGGCATCGCCGTTTGACAGTAGGCAAGCGCCTCGAGAGAGAATGAAGAAAGCAGTACCCGCTCGAGTGGGAAACCGGTTTCACTCAGCGTGGCGGCAACCGCATCACACAAACGCGGAATATCTGTTTCAGGGTAAGTTTTTATTTCGATATTGATGTGTAGATCATCGGCAGCCACTTGGGCTAGCACGGCGGCCAAAGTAGGAACGCGCTCGCCTTGATATTGCGTATCAAAATATCCGCCAGCATCGAGCTGCGCAAGCTGGGCATAAGGTGTTTCCCCTAGCCGACCCACACCATTGGTGCAACGACTCAGTGTGTCATCATGAAACACAACGGGTACCCCGTCTTGTGTCAGTTGGACATCGATTTCAACCCATTCCATTCCCCACAAGCGCACTTGGCGAATCGACGCCAAGGTATTTTCAGGAGCATCCGCGGCGACACCCCGGTGGCCACAGAGTTGTTTGGGGCTAATTTTCATTTGAACATTTCTCTTTAGTCAGTAATGGCAGCGCCAATTTGGCACGCAGTGGACGCATTGTCGCCGAACTAGCTTACAGTTTTGTTACTTACAGGTGTCAGATATTTCAGTGTTTTCATGCACAAAGTCTGCGCCTGTTAACAGAGATTTAACCTTAAGTGCGACCCCAGTCAAAAGTCATCAAATCGTCATCTCCCTTTTCATACCCGTTCATATTATGTTCACTTTTGTTCATTAAGTTGCGTCATGTTCACACCCACTCAAAAGGAGTTATGCATGAAAACCCAACGCTTAACCGCGATCTCTTCGGCCCTTCTGTTGGCCTCTTTTTCTGCCAACGCAGCAACCGAAATTGAATGGTGGCACGCGATGGGCGGGAACTTAGGCGAAAAAGTGAATGAAATCGCTGAAAAGTTCAATGCCAGTCAGGATGACTATATTGTTAAACCGGTATACAAGGGCAACTATACCGAAACCATGACCGGCGCCGTCTCTGCGTTCCGCGCCAACAAACAACCTCATATTGTGCAGGTGTTTGAAGTTGGCACCGCGACCATGATGTCAGCAAAAGGCGCCGTCTATCCGGTGTACAAGCTGATGAAAGATGCCAACGAGCCCTTCGATCAATCTGATTATCTTTCGTCTGTCACCGGCTATTATTCGGATGAAGACGGCAACATGCTGTCAATGCCTTTCAATAGCTCAACGCCCGTCCTGTATTACAACAAAGACTTGTTTAAACAAGCCGGTGTTCAGCCTCCTAAAACCTGGGAAGAAGTTGAAACCGCATCGAAAAAGCTCCTCGCGAACGGCGCGAAATGTGGCTTTACCACAGGTTGGCAATCGTGGGTACAAATCGAAAACCTAGGCGCTCGTCACAACGCACCGATTGCGACCAATGACAATGGCTTTGCCGGTATCGACAACAAAATGTTGATCAACAAAGCACCTTTTGTCGATCACATTCAGAAGATGGCCGATTGGCAGCAAGCTGGCATTTTCGAATACGGTGGCCGCCGCTCTGACAGTGCACCACTGTTTTACAGCGGTGAGTGTGCCATGTACATGAACTCATCGGCCTCTTATGCCGGTGTGAAAGAAAGCGTCAAGGACTTCGAGTTTGGCGTTGCAAAACTGCCGTACTGGAACAAAGCGGTCGAGCAGCCACGCAATACCATCATCGGTGGTGCCACTCTATGGGTTCTGCAAGGCCACGAGTCTGAAGAATACAAAGGTGTCGCCCAGTTCTTCTCTTTCCTCTCAAAGCCTGAGATCCAAGCTGATTGGCACCAGTTTACTGGCTACTTACCCATCACCCATGCAGCGTACGAGCTGAGCAAGAAACAAGGCTTCTATGCGCAGAACCCAGGGACTGACATTGCTATCAAGCAAATGACAGAAGTCGAGCCAACCCCTGCATCAAAAGGGATTCGCTTGGGCAACTTCGTGCAGATCCGCGATGTGATCAACGAAGAGCTTGAAACGGTTTGGTCTGGCGACAAATCGGCACAAGAAGCGCTCGACGAAGCGGTTGAGCGTGCCAATGGTCTGCTGTCTAAATTCGCGAAAGCGAACAAATAAGTTAGTTGTTGTATGAAGGAGCGGTGCCTTAGGCCCGCTCCTGTTATTGAGAAAGCCTATGTCCAATAAACCCACATTTAACCATTGTGCGTTTCCAATACTGCTCCTCACGCCTCAGTTATTGATTACGTTTGTCTTCTTTTTATGGCCCGCCGCACAGGCCATTTGGCAATCAACCTTATTAGAGGATCCATTCGGCCTGAGCACCGAATTTGTCGGGGTGGAAAACTTTATCGAACTGCTCGGTGATTCAAGCTACTACGGCTCCTTTTTTACCACGCTGTTTTTTAGTTTTGCCGTCGCAGGCACCGCGTTGATCTCTGCCCTTATCCTCGCAGTCATGGCCGACCGTGTGATTAAAGGCGCCACAGGCTACAAAACATTATTAGTATGGCCCTATGCCGTCGCACCAGCTGTCGCTGGGGTACTGTGGCTCTTTATGTTTAACCCGACCGTCGGTGTATTGGCACATGCGCTGAAAGCGCTGGGGCTAGACTGGAACCCGTTTACCCACTCGGGAGACGCAATGACCATGGTGATCATTGCCGCAACATGGAAGCAGATCAGCTACAACTTTCTGTTTTTCCTCGCAGGGTTGCAGTCTATTCCTCGCTCCTTGATTGAAGCGGCTGCCATTGATGGCGCCGGCCCGGGTAAACGTTTTTTTACCATTATCTTCCCGCTGCTCTCGCCCACCTCTTTCTTCTTACTGGTGGTCAACTTGGTGTATGCCTTTTTCGAAACCTTTGGCGTGATCCATGCCATGACACAAGGTGGCCCGGGACAGTCCACCACCACCTTGGTTTACAAAGTCTACGCCGATGGGTTTGTCGGTCTCAATCTGGGCTCATCAGCAGCGCAATCTGTGGTGCTCATGCTCTTGGTCGGTGCGCTGACCGTTATCCAATTTAAATACGTTGAAAAGAAGGTGGCTTACTGATGGTTGAACGTCGCCCTTGGTTAACTTTTTTCTCGCACTTGGTATTGATGCTGGGTGTTGCGTCAGTGGCCTTGCCAGTATGGCTTGCCCTTACTGCCGCCACGCACGATAGCAGTGCGTTTGTCAGTGGCATGACGCCGCTGTGGTTTGGGGACAAAGGTTTGTCGGTGTTTCAAGAGGTCCTTACTGAAGGCACTTCGCGCGAACTCAAGATCTCGGTCGCTGGCATGTTGTGGAATTCCTTTTTAATGGCGATGGGAATTTCACTGGGCAAGCTGGCCATTTCTATTTTATCGGCCTATGCGGTGGTGTACTTTCGTTTTCCCGGTCGCATGCTGGCTTTTTGGGTGATCTTTATGACCCTGATGCTGCCTGTTGAAGTCCGCATTATGCCCACGTTTCAGGTGATTGCTGACCTCAATATGCTCAACTCAATGCCAGGATTAACCATTCCGTTAATTGCCAGCGCCACTGCCACTTTCTTATTTCGTCAGTTTTTTATGACGGTCCCGGGAGAAATGCTGGAAGCGGCTCGCATCGATGGTGCAGGCCCCTTTAAGTTTTTCAAAGACATTTTATTGCCGCTTTCGCGAACGAATATCGCGGCCTTGTTTGTAATTACCTTTATCTATGGATGGAACCAATACCTTTGGCCCATTTTGATCACCACCGACGATCAGTACTACACCATTGTGATGAGTATTCAACGCATGCTTTCAGTCGGTGATGGTGAAGTGGAATGGAACCGCGTAATGGCGACCACATTGATGGCCATGCTTCCCCCCGTTCTAGTCGTGTTGGGGATGCAAAAGTTGTTTGTAAAAGGTTTGGTGGAGACGGAGAAGTAAATGGCGACGGTAACCCTGAATAACATTAAGAAAACGTACCCAAACGGGTTTAAAGCAATTCATGGCATTGATTTAGCCATAGACGATGGCGAGATGATCGTGCTCGTCGGTCCGAGTGGGTGCGGTAAATCGACCTTGCTACGCATGATTGCCGGTCTGGAAGGGATCTCGCAAGGCGATCTGATTATCGACCAGAAAAAGGTCAACGACTTGGAGCCCGGCGAACGTGATATCGCAATGGTGTTTCAAAACTACGCGCTCTATCCGCATATGAGTGTGTTCGACAACATGGCCTATGGCTTGCGTAACCGCGGAACACCAAAGGACAAAATCCAGCAATTGGTCCAAGAAGTTGCGACCATGCTTGAACTCGACCACTTACTAGACAGACGCCCAAATCAACTCTCTGGCGGCCAACGCCAACGTGTTGCCATGGGCCGCGCCATTGTGCGTCGACCAAAAGTCTTCTTGTTCGATGAGCCGCTGTCAAACCTGGATGCAAAACTGCGGGTACAAATGCGGCTCGAGATCAAAAGCCTACAACGTAAGCTGAATACCACGGCGGTGTACGTCACCCACGATCAGGTCGAAGCCATGACGTTAGCCGACCGCTTGGTGGTCCTTAATGGTGGCAACGTCGAGCAAATTGGTACGCCAATCGAGGTTTATGACGCACCGGCAAGCTTGTTTGTCGCCACCTTTATTGGCTCACCCGCCATGAACATTGTTGCTGGAAGCCTCGAGCACGGTCAGCTCAATATCGGCGCACACACACTGGCAACCTGTGATGTGGTAGGTCATCAATCCGTCTCTGTTGGGTTACGGCCAGAACACTTGAAAGTAGTCGATGCGAGCAAAGCATTGTTCACCATGACGGTAACCCTCACCGAGTCACTCGGTGCAGATTTACTGGTTTATGGACACATACGTGACACCAACAGCTTGCTGACGCTCCGCCTTGAAGGCCATACCAAAGTGAAAGAAGGCGATCAGTTGCCGCTGACGATAGCTGCTCACAACCTGCATGTATTCGACGGTGAGCATGGCAAGCGACTGGATGTCACCTTACAACAACCAGAACGTCAGATTGAGACGGTATCCTAACATCGGAGTATCCCCATGACCGCCCCTTTGCCGATTGCTCAATTGTCACAGTCTGCTGCAGACTGGCGTGATCTGCGTTGGTTGCTAACAGACGTGGACGACACGCTCACTTGGCAGGGGGCGCTGCCTTGGCAAACGTTACAAGCACTCACCCAACTTCGCGATGCGGGAATCCGCGTGATACCGGTAACGGGGGCATGTGCAGGATGGTGTGATCATATTGCGAATGCATGGCCCGTTGACGCCGTGATTGGAGAAAATGGTGCATTCGTGATGCAGCGTCAAAACGGAACCTTAAACACCACCATCAATCGCGCGGCCCAGCAAGCACAGGCAGAATTACTCGCTTTCGTACAAACGCTTTTATCTCAGTATCCGGCACGGTGCATTGCCAGCGATCAAGCCTACCGTGTCGCAGAAGTGGCGATTGATATCGGTCAGCACACTCCGGCTGCGCCAAAGGATGAAATCCGAGCCCTTCTTGATGCGCTCCACGCCTATGGTGCCAATGCGACAGCAAGCTCCATTCATATCAATGCCTGGGTGGGTGATCACAGTAAGAAGGTATCGAGTTTTTGCTATTTAGCCGAGCAAGGCTTATCCGGTAAACAATACAGTGAACAGGTTGCGTTTATTGGCGACTCGCTAAATGACAGCCAAATGTTCGCTTCGTTTCCCTTGAGCGTCGGCGTCGCGAATATCGCGCACCATTTACCCTCACTGTCCCATCCCCCGCAGTGGATCACCACCCAACCGGGCGGTTTTGGCTTCGCGGAATTTGCGCACCAACTTCTCACTCTCAAGCGTCAATAACCGGCTAACCGAAGGCGCGCTATGTCGGGATAATAGGACGCAATTTGATATCGTTCGGACGAAAAATCACCACTAAATCTGCGACCTGCCTCATACCTAGCTCGACAGATGACTTTTTATATCAATGTTTTATTTAACTTTAACAAAGGCTCGTTCTACAATGTCGCCCGTTAACGTTTAAACTAACGCCCAAAACCTCACGTATCGCTCGCGGTTATGTCGCCCTGTCACCACCAACTGTGGCAGTGAAATGCATAGAGCGATGATAATAACGATAAGGATAATGTTATGAAACGCTATGCCCTAGCGCTGTTAGCAGCGGTAATGCCAGCGATGTCACAGGCGGCTCCCGTCGAGAATGCGGATTGTTATACCGCCAAATACCACGATTACGTTGACGCCTCGATCAACTGGTACCAAGATTTAGTATCCTTGACCGTCAGTAAAGACGAGTCGTTAAAAGACGTTGCCGATTGGTTCTTACGTGGCCGAGAAAACCATTTTAAGCTCAACGCACAAGCCTTTGACTATTATCTCAGCAACGATACCGCCAAGCTAAGCCTCGATGCCCCGGTTGAATCTTGGCTGCAACTCACGCAAGAAGACGTCAAAGCCCTTTCACAATCATCATTGCCACCGGCTAAGCTCGCCAAAGAAGTCTTTGAGTTTCGCCAAGGCGAGGCCA
Source organism: Salinivibrio sp. PR5 (assembly GCF_001996085.1). Classification (NCBI taxonomy): domain Bacteria; kingdom Pseudomonadati; phylum Pseudomonadota; class Gammaproteobacteria; order Vibrionales; family Vibrionaceae; genus Salinivibrio; species Salinivibrio sp. PR5. The sequence continues at coordinate 23,024 of NZ_MUFK01000029.1, read as the reverse complement.
TGGAAGGGAACTATGCGCTGCGCAGTGCACTTGCTGACTTGCTCAGCCATCCCAAAGAAATTGATACCGCGCTTAATCAGTACAACAACCAAATGGCCGCGATTAATCAGCGCCAGTGTAAATAGTCTGTACGCTTAAACGCCACCTAGTTTTGAATGGTTGCAGGCAGAGCCGGTTCACTCCGGCTCTTTGTCCATCTACCGGTGAACAAAGCACGACGTCATTTCGCTTTCACTCCCCTACGCATTAGGGATAACACCTTGCTGACTGATAAAAAAAGCCTGATGCTAGCCGGTTTTTTTGCTATGTTGTGGCCATTTCTCAGCAAGTGCTCTCGTGACCATCAGTGACCCTGTCACTTAATGATGGCCAATCTTGAACTGCGAAGCAGATACAAAAGAAGAATTCCATGGCAACACAAAACAAAGCTGCGGACGCCACACCGGAAACGCTGCACCGGATTTTTACTGTTCCAGAAGCGCCCGATTCAACACTGAGCAAAATCGAGCAAGAGATCTCGCAAAACCTCAATCGATTTTTGCAAAACCATATTGCCGCCAGCGATCGCTCTTTGGCAGATATTGAAAGTGACTTTAGTGATCCGACGATCCCTGAAGATCCTGCGTTTGTGTCCGACCATACCCAGTTTTTGCTCGATAAATTGGTCGCACAGTCTGTACATACTTCCTCGCCGCGATTTATCGGTCACATGACATCGGCGCTGCCGTACTTTTTGATGCCGTTATCTAAAATTATGATCGGGCTAAATCAAAATACGGTGAAAATCGAAACATCGAAGGCCTTTACGCCATTGGAGCGTCAAGTCTTGGGCATGTTGCATAACTTGATTTACGGCCAAGACGATGCCTTCTACCAAAGCTGGATGCACAGTGCTAACCACTCTTTAGGGGCATTTTGTTCGGGAGGCACCATTGCCAATATGACCGCCCTTTGGGTCGCCCGTAACAATGTATTGAAACCAGACGGTGATTTTCCCGGCATTCATAAAGCGGGACTATTCAGTGCCATGCGCCATTATGGCTACCAAGATCTGGCCATATTGGTGTCTGAGCGCGGTCATTATTCTCTCGGCAAAGCCGCCGACGTATTAGGCATCGGTCGAGACCAGCTGATTTCTATTCCTGCTGATGGCAATAACCGCATTTGCATTGATGCACTGGAAGAGAAAATTGTTGAGCTTAACCAAGCCAATATCAAGCCAATTGCGATTGTCGGTGTCGCAGGGACCACAGAAACAGGCAACATTGATCCGCTTAATGCCCTCGCAGATATTGCCGAACGTGAAGGGATCCACTTCCACGTCGATGCGGCTTGGGGAGGTGCGACCTTGATGTCAAATAATCAGCGACATAAGTTAGCGGGCATTGAACGGGCCGACTCCGTCACCATTGATGCGCATAAGCAACTCTATGCGCCTATGGGTGCCGGTATGGTGCTGTTTAAAGACCCGTCTCTCGTCGCATCGATTGAGCATCACGCTGAATACATTTTGCGTAAGGGTTCAAAAGATTTGGGCAGCCACACGCTTGAGGGCTCACGGAGTGGAATGGCGATGCTGGTGTTCGCATGTATGAACATTATCTCGCGACGTGGTTATGAGTTGTTGATCGATCAGAGCATCGATAAAGCCTCTCATTTTGCACGCATGATTGACGCTCACTCTGACTATGAGCTAATTTCTGAGCCCGAGTTATGCCTACTCACCTATCGTTTTGTGCCTCAACGTGTTCAAGCGGCGCTTGCGATTGCCAGTGATGAACAGGTCGATTTGATGCACGACCTGCTCAACGATCTGACCCAATTTATTCAAAAACGTCAGCGCGAGTGCGGCAACACCTTTGTGTCACGGACGCGTCTCACCCCAGAGCAGTGGCAACGTCGCACCACCACGGTTTTCCGCGTGGTATTGGCCAACCCTCTTACGACCCATGACATTCTCCATGAGGTGTTAGAAGAGCAAGCCCGCATTGCAAAGCAGAGCGAATTTGCCTATCCGCGCCTGATGACACTGGCCGAAAGCATTCTCAAAGCGTGTTAACCCATTGCAATGATGCTGGGTAAGAGACAAAAGGCAGTCATCGACTGCCTTTTGTTATTTGAGCGGTCCCGTTTTCGGGGGATCGGTCGATTGTAAACAGTGTGTTTGGCCCAAGGCTAACTCCCGCTCATGTTCAATTTGCAGTCTCGCTTGCCGCCATTGCATCAGCACTTGCGATTCGTTCATGGCCTTGCCGGGCTCAGAAAACAAAAAGCGCTGCAGGGTGTGATTGAACTCATGCGTGTTTTCCTGTTCATCATAGGTCACCCCCATTAGCTCAAATGCACGCGCTTTCTCTCTGTCTGTGCCGATCACAGTATACCGCTGCGCAATATCTAAAGTGTTGTCGTATCGACAATGGACCAGAGCTTGTTGCGCACCACGCAATTCTTCATTAAGGCCAATGGTGCTGTAATTACGCCATAAGTCAGAAAACTGCGGTACCGCGCAGCCGGTTACGGCCAGCGATACACTTAAAATAATCACCTTTTTAATCATGACCTGTCCCTGATTGACCCTGACTTCACTGATGACCTAAAACAATGCAATTTAAATGCCGACTAAGACTGGCGCGTTCCGATAACCACCTCTCCCGATTGCTCAAACATGGCCACCTCTTTACGGCGGCGGCCAAGCAAGATGGGTTTATCATCATAGAATAGAAAGTTCTTCCAATATTTTTTAAAGATTCCCCAGCGAGACTCCACGACATTGTGTTTGTCGTAACAAAAATAGATCACAATGTTGTCCTCCCAGGGGAAATGCGCCAAGAACTCATCAGGAAGATCCTCATCATTATCCCATGCGCTCTGCCATACCAAGCGGTTTTTCCAAACGCTTTGGTGAGTTGGCCAATCTTGTTTGCCAAAATGATCGGGCGTAGGACTGTCTTTACTGACAAATTCTTGCCATAGCTGTCCAGCACGGGCCTCCGTCATGGGTTTAATTTCGGCGAGATCGCTCTCTGCAATCGGTAATGATTGATGGGTGAAGATCCACTTGCGCTTATAGTCGGATAAAGGGATGTAGTTCATGGTGTTGTTCGTTATCACATTGGCGTAAGACGCCACTTTACCATATCCACGGATCGGTTGTTACTGACGCGCTCGCATACAAAAACGGCAATGCGCGAGGCATTGCCGTGAATGACTAAATAGCAGTGGTTAATGTTAACTGTTTACCGCAATCTCGTCGGTTGATTTAATGTCTTCATCGCTACCCACTTTGCGGTGGCCTTGATCAAGGTGAACCATTCCCACTAAATCATCATTGCTCACTTGGAACGCTTGACCAAACCCTTTTACGTACAAGCCATTTTCTGGCACCAAGCGGAATAAGCGAAAGTCTTCCAACCCACTTAAGTTACCAATAATGTCACCAAAGCGTGCTTTCAATGCCTCAATACCTGCATGCCACGCCTCAGTATTGCGCGTCACCATCTCGGCTTGAGCGTCAAAGCTGAGTCGTTGACGAGCAAAAATCTGCTTCGCGCTGCCCTCATCTTCGATCATCATCAAAGACAGGTTGGGGTTTTCTTGCAGGTTACGGGCATGACGAGCAATTTCACTGATCAAGATATAAAAGCCATCTTCGCGCTGGGCAAAAGGGGCATAACTGACATTGGGTTTGCCTTGCGCGTCGAGTGTTGCAAGCTGCAGGGTACGGCAGTTTGCACGAAATTCTTTAATTTCAGGGCCAAGACGGTTTTGTAGGCGCTCTTGTTTAGTAGCTTGATCCATGATTATTGCTCCGATTCTGTCAATTGAGAGGTTGCCAACTGCGTTTTTAGTTGATTGAAGGCTTCAATCTGATGTTCGAGAAGCTGACGCTTTTCGTCACGCCCCAAGTAAATTTTGAAAATTGACTCACCTTGTTCGGTGAAAAAGCCGATGTAGTGGGTTACTTTGCCGCGAAAAGGCTTACTGACAAATGCAATACCCGCCATGCGCTCTAGCTTTAGGTGGCCATGCATTTCGCCCGGCTTTCCCATTAAGTTGTAGTAGCCATAAGCGATCTTGCCTTTAGGGAAAGGCGCCTTCACTTCAAATATCGAGCCGCCAGAATGCACGATCGCGGTCACCGGACCGCCCCACTCGGCCACTTGACTTAACACCGTTTCGGCGTGTTGCCCATCTACCCAGGTTTGATACTCGGATGGCATCGCGCGTACCACCTCACCTTCACTGACACCCAGCGTATTCGCCATATCCGCGGGCAGCATAGAGGCGTTCTCGGTGAGTAAGGCATTGACTTGCTCGGTCAATGTAGTTGTCATGGTTTACTCCCAGCCTATTGTTATCGTTTTCTGTTGGGCAGGGACAACCCTGCCCATGTTTAGTGATTGATTAAAATTGATAGCGAACGTTGAGTTTAATATCCCGACCCGGTGAGGCGACTTCAGACCACGCCGTGGTGTAATACTCATCGGTGAGGTTTTCGATCGCGAGATCAAACTTCACACCATCCCAAGCACCTTTAGGGCTATAGCTTGCATACAGGTCCCACAATGTATAACCGTCATAGGTCTTCTGATCGGGGTTCTCGTTTTGATCCGCGTAATGAGACACTCGCGCACCCAAGTTCACCGGTAACGTCGCTAAACGATAATCCGTTTCCGCGACCAGTTTATGTGCGGGAATTTGCTCCAAGTAACGGCCATCCGCTTTATCCTTGCCTTCCATTTGGCTATAGCTCAAATCGTTTTTAAACTGACCATATTCATGATGGAAGCTCAGCTCTACCCCCTCCAATTTGGCATTGCTTACATTCTGGCGGGTGGTGGTCGCTCCCATAAAATCCACGTTCATTTCGATAAAATCTTCGACATCATTGCGGAAAACACGCGCATCGATATAGCCACTATCCAGATAAGCCATCGGAGCAAACTGATAGGTCAGCGCTAATTCTTTGTTTGCACTGTGTTCAGGCTTAAGGTTTGGATTAGGGACAAAACGGTTAATCAGTTTTGAAGGTCCCATCGGCACCACAAAATGGGTTCCACTGGCATACATTTCCTCTAAACTTGGCGCGCGAAAAGCTTCCTGATAGCTTGCCGTCAACGCCAACTGTTCGGTCACATTCCACGTCAGTGCAGTAGATGGTGACCATTGGCTGTCACTGGCATCCTCAATGGTTGATGTTGCTCGCGTGTCTTCATTTTTGTAATCGTCAAATCGCAGACCGGCAGTCCATTGCCAAGCTTCTGCAAGCGGAATCTCTAGCTGACCAAACACGCCAATGCTTCGCGCTTTCGCATCTTGTCCCTCAGGGCGCTCTCCCGGCGCACTTTTATCGTCACGCTGAGTTTGGTAGTGATCGAGATAACCATCAAATCCTGCGATAAATTCAATATCGTTGAATTGAGCACGATTGGTGAGTGACAATCCTAAGGTTTGCATTTGGTTGTCATCATGCTCATCGGTTGCGACACGATATTCTTGCATTTGCGTATCGTTCCAATAGACACGAGATGAAAGGTCAACCCAATCATTCATTGGTGTGTATTGATACGCTACAGCAAGGCTTTGGTCTTGAGTTTGGCGATGCACCAATGGATAGTTACTTGACGGGTCTTGAACCGAGGGATTCGACGGTGACATGGCATCACGGTCGCCTTGGCGCGCCGAGAAAGTCCACTGGTGCACAAGAGACGGTGTATAAGTGACCTTCGCAAGTCCTCCTTTCTCACGACTCGCGGAGTAGGATAAAGCTTTACCATTGCCCAGTTGATTGTCATCAGCATCGTGATAATAGCTCTGCACTAGCCAATCAATCTTATCCGTGCGCCCAAATACAGCGCCACTCGTACGCGATGCATTGTCGTTACTGTGGAAACCTTGCTTCAAGTAGCCACCAATATCTTGGTCAGCATCCAAGAAGTCTTGAGCAGATTTGGTGTTTTGCGCAACAATCCCACCAATCGCTCCTGAACCCCACACTGTGCTCGCGGGACCGCGAACAACATCAACAGTCTTGAGTAACTCCGGGTCGATAAACAAGCTTGAGCGATGCCCCAGAGAGAAATTCTGGCGTACACCATCAATCAGTTGGACCACGCGTCCGTTATCACTACTGAGCCCTCTAATCACTATGGCTTGTGATTCATCTCGCCCGCCACCGGCAATGGTTACATTGGGCAAATGGCGAATCAGATCCGCCACACTGGTTCCCTGCCGCTTTTCAATCTCTTCGAGTGATACCGTGCTCACAGCAGCAGCGCCGTTCGCTTTTTGTGCGTCAATGCGGCTCGCATACACCGATATAACGTCTGATGACGAATCCTCCGTGTTTTGCGTATCCGCAAACGCCGAAGGAATAAATGCCAATGTGCCAAGGGCAGCACCAATAGCAAGTTTGATCGCAGAAGGCATGAATAGGTTTGAGACATCCGTTTTTACCAGCATGGGTCTTCCTGTGCGTTAATTACAAATGAGAATCATGAACAATTTGGCAGGATTGTATTGATCATTAATGGCAATGTAAACGATAATTGCTCGTAATTAGGTTTGTAACTCATAATTACATTCCTGTTCGCTAACAGTGTGTAATGGACAGACGTCGAGCATTGCACTCACATTGACTGGTTTAATAAATAAAGGAATTCATCATGGCAACTGCCGCGGTTAGACTGCTTGCCCTCGTCTCTGCACTACTCTCACTCTCAGTCACAGCATCACCACGCATAGTCAGCGCAGGGGCTGGTGTAACAGACTTACTGGTTGAATTAGGCGCGACAGAACAGATAGTTGGCATTGATGTCACCAGCCATCTTCCGAACAAAGAAGTGCCGAATGTCGGCTACCACCGCCAACTTGCCGTCGAAGGTGTGCTGTCTTTATCACCGACTCTAGTCGTAGGCTCAGATGAAATGGGCCCTACCCCGGTTTTGGAGAAAATCGAAGCGTCAGGGGTAACCGTGGCTCGACTGTCTAGTGAACCCAGCGTCGAGACACTCAAAACACGGATTAAAAAAGTCGCGAGCCTGACTCATACAGAGTCCAAAGCCGCAGCCTTACTGGCCGATATAGACACCAAGCTTGCGACATTGAGAGCGCATGCCCCTAAAACCTCGCTCAAAGGTGTCTTTCTTTTGGTTCACCAAGGACGTCCTGCCAGTGTCGCGGGAGCCAATACCTCACCGGATACCTTGTTGTCGCTGATGGGTGCGACTAACCCTGCCGCCGCGGCGCTCAGTAGCTATAAACCACTGTCGCCAGAAGCGTTACTTGGCTTTGATCCAGACTTTATCTTGGTCATGCAGCGTTCTCTCGACCAGCTAGGCGGTGTTGAAGGGCTCGCTGATGCCGTGCCTTTACTCAATGCCACGCGCGCATTCCAACAGCAGCGAATTATTCCAATTGACGGCAGTGTATTAGTGGGAGGGCTTAGCTTGAAATCACTGGATGAAGCCATTCGTATTCAGCGCGCTGTCGTTGGAGAGAACGACTAATGCAAGCGTCTTTTCGATCCTCACAGTCGCATGTTTTTCCGGCGCTCATCGTCGCACTTGTCGTCGTAGGGATAACATCTATTGCGGTGGGACAATGGCAACTTGGCTGGCTGACCAGTTTACAGAGCTTAACCCCTTGGCATGACAATATTGAGCCGCATGTACTCGCCATCGTTCAACAAGTTCGATTACCTCGAACCTTGCTGTGTATTTTTATCGGTGCATTACTCGCCGTTTGCGGCACTTTGATGCAGGGGCTTTTCCGCAACCCGCTCGCTGACCCGGGTATTATCGGTGTCTCTGGCGGCGCATCATTAGGAGGCGCACTGGGCTTGCTATTGCTCTCTTGGGGCAGTATCGAGGCCAGCTTTGTGTTTTCGGTGCCTGCCTTTGCGTTTATCGGTGCACTACTGGCGACCCTATTTGTATACAGAGTTGGCACAACGGCCATGGGCAGTTCGGTAACCATCATGTTGCTAGCGGGCATTGCGATCAGTGCTTTGTCCGGCGCTGCATTAGGCTTGATTAACTATGTTGCGGATAATCAAACGTTACGAGACATCGCCCTTTGGTCGATGGGGTCACTGACCGGTGCGACTTGGGGACAGATTGTTCTCACTGGCATCGCTGCATGCTTACTCACGGTATTTGCCTACCAGCGCGCACGCCACTTAAATGCCCTTTTGCTCGGTGAAAACGAAGCGGCGTATTTGGGCATTGATGTACACCATTTAAAACGCCTACTCATTGTTGTGACCGCGGCGGGAATGGGCATTGCGGTAAGTGCTGCCGGTCTTATCGGCTTTGTGGGTCTAGTGATCCCACACATTGGACGTTTAATTGCCGGCCCGGATCATCGCACACTGGTGCCCTTATCAGCCATTCTTGGTGCCCTGTTACTGACCTTGGCCGACATTGTTGCCCGTGTCATTGTCGCACCCGCCGAATTGCCGGTTGGCATTATTACCGCCCTAATGGGGGCTCCTTTCTTTCTATGGCTTCTTATTCAACAACGAAAAGCAGTGGTTCACGAATGACAGATTCTGCCCTTCAAATCTCCAAGCTCAGCTATGCGCTTAACGGCCGTCAACTGCTAAGCGAGATTGATCTCGCCTTTACTGCCGGCCAGTTACACGTTTTACTCGGGCCGAATGGTGCGGGGAAAAGTACACTGTTAAAGCAATTGATTAGCGACAAACATCAACATGGCAGTGTGCAGTTTTGGCAACAGCCAAAAAGCCAGTGGCAAGGCGAAGAATTTGCCCGACGAGTTGCCTTCCTTCCCCAACATAGCGGGCTCACGTTTGCATTCTCCGCACAAGAAGTGGTCGAGATGGGGGCGACACCACTAAAGGCAAACCGAGAAAAGATCGCGGCCCTTGCCAACGAGCAACTAACGGCATGGGATATTAGCCATCTTGCTCATCGACCGTATCCGATTTTGTCTGGCGGTGAAAAACAACGCGTACACATGGCGCGCGTGTCATTACAGCTGGCACAAACCGCACCGGATCAAGCGATTCTGATGCTGGATGAACCCACTTCGGCCTTAGATATTACCCATCAACATTACACCCTAAAGCGCTGTCGAGCACTCGCTGACCAAGGAATGACAGTACTCGTAGTGTTGCACGACCTGAATTTGGCGGCGCAATACGCCGATCAACTGCATTTTCTGAAAGCAGGTCGAATCGTCCTATCCGGCGATCCGTGGCAGTGTTTTAGTAGTGATAGAGTGGCAGATATCTACCAATACCCTCTGACCGTATTGACGCACCCAGAGCATAACTGCCCACTGATCGTGTCTTAATTGACAAATACATCATAGCTGGCTCACAAAACCGCCTGTTGGTCCGTTTTCGCTGATCAGACCAATTGCGAGTGTGCGCCAACCTAAGTAAACTGAGAGCGCAACCGATTAGCTATGAGAATGGATGAAATCGGATTCGTTACCTTCGCAACCGTCTGATGTGCCGGGATTGTGAAAGACATCGCCGCTGAGAAACAGCGGCGTTTTTCTGTAAGGTCGCGAGTAACGATCCCTACGCATTACTACAAAGAAGAATCAAGATGGCAACGATTAAAGATGTCGCGCGTCTCGCCGGTGTATCGACCACGACGGTGTCGCACGTGATAAACAAAACCCGCTTTGTCGCGGAGAAGACGACTGAGAAAGTATGGCAAGCGGTTGAAGAATTGAACTACGCCCCAAGTGCTGTGGCGCGAAGCTTGAAGTGTAATACAACACGTACACTGGGTATGTTGGTGACTAAATCCACCAACCCCTTTTTCGCCGAACTGGTTCACGGTGTGGAAGACTATTGCTATAAGCAAGGCTACACGCTGATTCTCTGCAATACCGAGGGTAACCTTGAAAAGCAACGCGACTACCTGCGTATGTTGTCTGAAAAACGCGTCGACGGACTCATTGTGGTGTGCTCTGACCTCAACGAAGATTTGATGCTGTTATTAGAAAAAAAACGCGATCTGCCTATGGTCGTGATGGATTGGGGCAGTCATCATATCGATACAGACCGTATAGAAGATAACGCTGAATTGGGCGGTTACCTTGCTACCAAACACTTTATTGATAATGGTCATACTAGGATTGGCTGCATTTCTGGCCAAATGGATAAAAATACCTGTAAGCATCGTTTAAACGGTTATTTCCGCGCGTTGAAAGAAGCCAACATTCCAGTAAATGAAAATTGGTTGATTGAGGCAGATTTTGAAGCCGATCAAGCGCAAATTGCCGCGAAGCAATTAGCGACAATGTCAGACCGCCCGACCGCTGTGTTTTGTTTTAATGACATTATGGCATTAGCGGCCATTAGTACATTTAACGAGCACGGCTTGAAAGTGCCAGATGATATATCGGTGATTGGTTACGATAATATTGATCTCACCGAGTATTTCTCGCCACCATTGACAACTATTCACCAGCCCAAACGCCGTCTAGGCAAAACGGCCGTCAAGCTCTTGCTCGCGCGAATTGCCAACAACGAGACTCAACAGCAAGTGTTCGAAATGCAACCTGCACTAGTGAGTCGACAGTCAGTTAAAACACTATCTTAATGTTTTAATGAAATTTTTATGAAGAGCACCGTCAATGCCTTGGCGGTGCTTTTTTACGCGACCACTCGTCTAGTAGTGCTTTTACTCTAGCTCATCAATTACACCCACCCTGAACCAAGATCACACTTTGCGTAATGGGAGAGGACGACATCGGTGTCTAATTATTATATGCTTAATAGCGATTGAACAAGGCAAACCATGGCGAAAGCATGGGACGCAAAGCCTCCGGCCTAACGGTAATTTGACATGATGTCAAAATATCAACGGTAGCGGGGTTGCCAACATATCAAAGCTGACAAATTTGATGGCTCGTTGACAATTCTGCGATCTTGCCTTGTTACATTATGACGTCTTTTTTAGGCATTAGTAATTCATCGAGATTTTAATCAAATGGATAAACCAGCTTTAAAGAACGCAATGAAGTTATTTGCCAAATTTGGCAGTATAAAGTCCCGTTCAATGTTTGGTGGGTTTGGTATCTTTTGTGAAGACACCATGTTCGCACTTGTCGTTAACAACACTCTCCATTTACGTGCTGGAAAAGAAAACGAAGCACTATTAAAAAAACAAGGCTTATCACCCTACGTGTATAAAAAGCGGGGCTTTCCCGTTGTGACGAAATATTTTGCGATTCCTGAATACTGGTGGGATGACCAAGATAAACTGCTCACTGAAGCCAAAGAAGCGCTGGATGTCGCGACACGCGATCGTACTTTGAAAAAACAAGCCACGCCATCTCGTTTAAAAGACTTGCCTAATTTACGGCTTGCGACCGAGCGTATGCTGAAAAAAGCCGGTATTGACACACCTGAACGTTTACAGCAGCAAGGTGCCGTCAATGCCTACAAAGCCCTTCTTTCTGCGCATGAAAAAGAGCTAAGCTTGGAGTTACTGTGGTCACTAGAAGGTGCGATTACTGGCAAGCATTGGTCTGTGGTTCCCCCTCAACGTCGCCAAGAATTATTACAACATTTAGAAAATTAATTCCTCACAACCCCCATACCTCTCTACCTTTTTTGTGAGCAATGTTCGCGTCCAACACCGCCTTTATGGCGGTGTCGCTTTTTCTGAACGCACTAAACGCTCAATAAATCATCATTCAAACTAATTTCTGACTAATAGCGAAAGTTTCTTGCGATCGGTCGGGTCTGGTTAAAGGTACGATTAAGGACACAGTTCCTCAATGTAACCGACAAATCAGCCAGTTAATTCAGCTACAGTACCTAAAGTAATAACTGGGACCCATTTACTATCGGACGAGACACAGTATGCCAGTAAAAAAGATATTGCTTGGTTTAGTGGTGGTGGCGCTTGTAACACTTTGGTTCAGTTTAGATCTCAGCCAGTGGCTCACGCTTGAAAACGCCAAAGCACAACAAGTGGCATTGAATGATTACATTATCGAAAACGCGACCATCGCAAGCCTGGTGTTTTTTGTCGGCTATGTGGTGATGACCGCCCTGTCCTTACCGGGTGCGGCAGTAGCGAGTTTATTGGGCGCAGCACTCTTTGGCTTTTGGTGGGCATTGGTGTTGGTCTCCTTTGCCAGCTCAATTGGCGCCACCCTCGCCTTCTTGGTGAGTCGCTTTATCTTACGCGACTGGGTCCAAGCCAAATTTGGCAATAAGCTCGATACCATTAATCGCGGCATAGAGAAAGACGGTCGCTTGTATCTATTGACCCTCCGCCTGATCCCGATTTTCCCGTTTTTCCTGATTAACTTGGTGATGGGACTAACCTCGTTCAAAACCCGCACCTTCTATTGGGTTAGCCAGTTAGGGATGCTGCCAGGCACCGCGGTATACGTGAATGCAGGGACCCAACTGGCCCAAATCGACGCACTCGGCGATGTGGTGTCTCCGTCGGTGCTTGGCTCTCTCGCCTTACTGGGTGTCTTCCCACTACTGGCAAAGTGGGTCATGGCTTGGATCACGCGTCGTAAACGCTATCAAGGTTGGAACAAACCCCAACAGTTTGACCGCAATATGGTGGTGATCGGTGCCGGTGCAGGCGGCTTGGTATCGAGTTATATCGCTGCAGTGGTAAAAGCAAAAGTCACGCTGGTTGAAAAAGGTTCGATGGGAGGTGACTGCCTAAACACCGGATGTGTTCCCTCAAAAGCGCTAATACGCGCGGCAAAAACCATGCGAGAAATTGGCAAGGCCAAAACGTTTGGCATTCATACCCAAACGCCAGCTGTTGATTTTTCGGCCGTGATGGCACGGGTTAAACAGGTTATAACCCACATTGAGCCTCACGATTCGGTCGAGCGTTACACCAAACTCGGCGTGGAGTGTGTGCAAGGTGAAGCGCACATCGTTTCGCCATGGGAAGTTGAGGTGAACGGCGAGCGACTGACCACTCGCAACATCGTGATTGCCACAGGCGCACGCCCCATGCTGCCCCCGATTCCCGGTTTGGCTGAGGTCACGCATTACACCTCGGATACGATTTGGTCTCTGGATGAGCTGCCACCACGGTTGTTGGTTTTAGGCGGTGGCCCCATTGGCGCGGAATTGGCGCAAAGCTTTTCATGCTTAGGCAGCCAAGTGACGCTCGCGGAAATGGCTGACCAACTTCTTAGCCGTGAAGACAAAGATGCCGCCCAGTTGGTTGAGCAGGCGTTAGAGCGTGACGGTGTCACGGTTTTAACACAGCACAAAGTCAAAGCATTTGAACACAGTGATAATGAGCAAATCGCGTTACTCGATGGCCCTGACGGTGAGAAGTCTGTCTCATTTGATGCGGTGCTAGTCGCGTTAGGGCGCAGTGCCAACACCAAAGGATTTGGTCTCGAAAAGCTCGATATTCTAGTGACCGAGCGTGGCACTATTCAAATCAACGAGTATCTGCAAACCGTCTATCCGAATATCTATGCGGTAGGTGATGTAGCGGGGCCGTTTCAGCTCACCCACGCCAGTGCCCACCAAGCGTGGTATGCCGCCGTGAATGCACTATTCGGGCAATTTAAACGCTTTCGTGCTGACTATTCAGTAATGCCTTCCGCGACCTATACATCGCCAGAAGTCGCGCGTGTGGGCATCAATGAAAAAGAAGCCAAAGCCAATCAGCAAGAGGTGGAAGTGACCTATTACGGCATTGATGATCTGGATCGCGCGATCGCTGATGGAAATGACCACGGTTTTATTAAGGTACTGACACCGAAAGGAAAAGATACCATTCTGGGGGTGACTATTGTTGGCGAGCATGCAGGCGACTTGCTCGCAGAATTTACTCTCGCCATGCGGCACGGGTTAGGACTGAATAAAATTTTGGGCACCGTCCATCCGTATCCAACCATGAGTGAAGCGGTGAAGTATACCGCTGGAATGTGGAAACAAGCCCATGCACCCGAGAAGCTGCTTAACTGGGTCGAAAAATATCATCGTTGGATGCGTCACTAATTGAAAAGGAAGATGACAATGAAACACTGGATAGCGGCGTTAACATTGGCAATTGCGAGTACTGCCAGTTTTACTGCCTCTGCAAGCGCGGAAAACAACAGTTGGGAAAGTATTGAGCAACAAGCCAAAGGTCAAACTGTTTACTTTAACGCATGGGGCGGCAATCAAGAGATCAATGCTTACCTGCGCTGGGCAAGCCGCGAGTTACAACGCGATTACGGTGTCACCCTGAAACATGTCAAAGTGGCGGATATCGCTGAAACCGTCAATCGCCTGCTTGCCGAAAAGACCGCCGGTAAGGATAGCGGCGGCAGTGTCGATATGGTTTGGATTAACGGCGAAAACTTCAAATCGATGAAGGAAAATGATTTGCTGTACGGCCCTTTTGTCAGCACGCTCCCCAATTGGCAAATTGTCGATAAAAGCTTACCGGTTGAAGAAGACTTCACTGAGCCTACAGACGGCCTCGAAGCACCCTGGGGGGTGGGACAGCTGGTGTTTATCCATGATCAGAAAACCTTGGCCAACCCACCTCGCTCTTTCGCCGAACTGTTAAGTTTGGCTAAAGCATTCCCTGGCCGTATTAGTTACCCCAAACCGCCCGAGTTTCACGGCACCAGTTTTCTGAAAGCGGCGTTACTCGAGCTCACGGACAGCCGCGAGGCACTTTACTTGCCGGTTGATGAGGTGGATTTTGACGCCGTGACCGCACCATTGTGGCGCTATCTCGACCAACTGCACCAAGTCTCTTGGCGCGAAGGCGCGCAGTTCCCATCGGGTAGTGCTGAAACTATCCAATTGTTGGACGATGGGGAGCTTCTCGTCGCGATAGCTTTTAACCCCAATGCAGCAAAAGCGGCGGTGGCCTCTGGAAAACTTGCCCAATCAGCGCGTGCGTTTGCCTTTGACCAAGGCGCGCTGTCTAACATTCACTTTATGGCGATTCCATACAACGCCAATGCCAAAGCCGGTGCTATGGTCGCCATCAACTTCTTAATGAGCGAAAAGGCACAGCTGCGCAAAGCCGATACCCAAGTATGGGGCGATCCACCCGTCGTGAAGCTGCCTGACACCGCCGAAGTTAGCCGCTTTAACACCCAACCCGAGCCACACCCAAGCTGGCAAACCGCGCTTGAGCGCGCTTGGCTGAAACGCTACGGCCAATAGAAAGAGGTTGATATGGCACGTTTGCTGTTTGCCATTACCCTAACGGTGTGCTGCCTACCCTTGTTGCCAGGGGTGGGCGGCTTATTCGCGACCGCCTTTGCATTCTTACCCACACTAGGGCTGACAGAGGCTAACTTTAGCGGCTGGCAAGCTGTCATGGCATGGCCGGGGCTATCACAATCTATTCAGCTAACGCTCATCTCGGGGTTAGGCAGTAGCCTGCTCGCGGTGGCACTTAGCTTTATGATTTTACAGGCTACTTGGCACACGCCTATTTGGCAAAAGATCAGTGCACGCTTGCCTGCGTTACTGGCATTACCACATGTCGCCTTTGCCATTGGTCTGGTTTTGCTGCTATCCCCGTCGGGTTGGCTATTTCGCCTGTTAACTCCCCTTCTCGGCGATCAACCCGTGACTTGGGCGCTGGTACAAGACCCTTATGTTATTGGGCTCACCTTGGCGCTGACACTAAAAGAAACCCCGTTCTTACTATTGATGAGTCTATCGGTGCTGCGTCAAATTGATGTGTCTAGACTGACGATGGTATCAACCAGTCTCGGGTATAACCGCACCGCAACCTGGTTAAAAGTCATTCTTCCGCTTTGGCTGGCCAAAATGCGTTTCCCGATTTTTGCCGTCATCGCCTACAGCCTGTCAGTGGTTGATGTGGCGATGATCCTTGGGCCGAATACGCCGCCTACCTATGCGGTATTGGTATGGCAGTGGTTTAATGACCCGGATTTAGCACTATTTCCCAGAGCATCAGCCGGTGCCCTGCTGTTATTTGTTCTGTGTGGCTTAGCCTTATTGCTATTTCGCTTTTTGGCGTGGCTTGGTTGCCAATGTCTCAATCGCTGGCAATACACGGGCCGCCGCCACGCATGGTTACCCGGCAAATCACTCTGGTGGCCGGTGTTTATCACTCCCCTTGCAATTATGCCTGTGTTGCTGATGTGGTCATTCGCGCTGCGCTGGTCATTTCCCGATTGGCTACCCAGCCGATATAGCTTACGGTTTTGGGAGCAAGAGCTTAGCTATGTGTGGTCATTGGCGGGGAACAGTATTGTTCTGGCGGTGATCAGCGCCAGTGTCGCCTTGCTATTTGCCATCGGATGTCTGGAACGGTCAGTCAATCAGCAACGCTCAGTGCCGAGAGCGATCATCGCTATTCCATTATTGGTTCCTCAACTCTCTATCTTGTTCGGTATTCAGGTGGCGGTGTATAGCCTTCCCGGCCAGTGGCACGTGCCGGCAACCCTTTGGGCTCACATTTTTTTCGCGTTTCCTTACGTGTACCTCGCACTCGATGGGCCGTGGCAGCAATTTGATATGCGGCTTATGCAAACCGCCAGAAGCCTCGGTGTCAGCGCCACGCTTGCATGGTGGCGAGTGAAACTGCCACTCCTTTTGCCCGCCATTATTTTGGCGTGGGCGGTCGGCGCGAGTGTCAGTTTGGCACAATACCTACCCACACAATTGCTGGGCGCGGGACGCATTAATACCCTGACCACAGAGGCGGTTAGCTTATCGAGCGGCCTCGATCGCCGTATCAGTGGTCTGTATGGGCTGATGCAAGCGATGCTTCCTCTCATTGTTTTCGCCTTAGCCACTGTGCTGAGCCGCCTCGCTGAACGTCGCCTTTTACCTAAATCAACACCAACTTATTCAGGAGCTCAACACCATGACACTGTGTGTCAACCAACTCACCATAAACGCGCCTGATCAATGTTTGGTGCGTGAGCTGTCATTTTCGGTCGCTCCGGGAGAAATACTCACCGTGATGGGGCCTAGTGGCTGCGGAAAATCGAGTCTGCTGAGTGTATTGGCGGGGCACATCCAACCGCCCATGCATTACAGCGGTCAGCTGACGTTAAATGGTAAGCCCTTTGATCACTTACCGCCGGAGCAGCGCCGTATTGGGATTTTGTTTCAAGATGATTTACTCTTCCCGCATTTAAATGTGTGGCAAAACTTGGCGTTTGCGTTGCCATCCTCGATGAATAAAGCACAAAAACGCGATCAAGCTATCGCAACATTAGGATCAGTCAATTTGGCGGTGTTTTCCGATTATGCCCCCAGCCAGCTTTCGGGCGGACAGCGTGCGCGAATCAGTGTGTTGCGTGCATTACTCGCCGCGCCCGATACCATCTTGCTTGATGAACCCTTTAGTAAGCTGGATAAGCCGCTGCGACGGGATTTTCGGGCCTTTGTGTTTGAGCAAATTGCGCAGCGCAACATTCCTGCGTTGATTGTGACGCATGATGCCGAGGATATTGCGGATCAGAGCCGCTGTTTAAATTGGCCGGCTCGCCCGACTGACCCCGCACCGCACGAGGAGATGCAGAATGCTTGATCGTTACGCCATCGCGATAATCCGCTGGCCATTGAAGCAGGCAGCGGTGCAGCTTACAAAATGGAGGGTAAAACCCGATACCGTCACGCTCTCAGGCTTTTTGATTGGCTTGCTGGCCGTGCCCGCTCTCGCGCTACAAATGTATTGGCTGGCGCTTGTGTTTATTATCATCAACCGACTTTTTGATGGCCTTGATGGTGCCCTCGCCCGCGAGCAAGGGCTCACGGACGCGGGGGGCTTTTTAGATATTACCCTCGATTTTATCTTCTACGCGGCCATTCCTTTTGGCTTTGCGCTAGCCGATCCGGCCAATAACGCCATCGCCGCCAGTTTTTTGCTGTTTTGCTTTATGGGGACTGGCGCAAGTTTTTTAGCGTTTGCAATTATGGCCAGCAAACACCAGATTGATAACCCGGTTTACGCCAATAAGTCGATGTATTACATCGGCGGGATCACCGAAGGAACGGAGACCATCGCGAGTTTTGTGTTAATGTGCCTTTTCCCAACATACATGGCGTGGATTGCCGGCATCTTTGGCGCAGCCTGTTTAATTACGGCAGCAACACGAGTCTGGGCGGGGTACCAAACGTTGCGTACGCTCGATACGCCCTCCTCCTAGCTTATAGCCACTGGTGCTGCAGCTGCTCTTTATCGCCTAAGTAATCGAGCAGCCAGCGCACCGGTGGTGATTCTTTATCCGAGCGCCATGCAATGCAGCACGGACTGCTTAATAGCGGCTCTTCAAGCGCAAGCTCCACCAGCTCTCCTCTCGCAATCGCATCTTCTGCCATGTGTGAAGGCATCACACCAATGCCTAACCCTGCCTTAAAACATTGCATGGCACTGTGCCAATTCGGTACCGTGAGGCGGCGCTGATTATCCAATAGCCAAGTGGTACGGCGCGGTAAGCGGCGCGAGGTGTCTTCCAAACAGATCGCCGGATACGGCGCGAGCTGATCATTAGCCAGTGGCTGGGCACACTGGACGAGTGGATGCGAGGGGCTCACCACAAACCGCCAACGCAGGGTGCCCATTTCCCGATAGCGAAACGCGCCGCTCACTGGCACGGCAGCCGTGGCACCAATCGCAATATCGGCTCTATCATCCGCCAACGCATCCCATACGCCGTTAAACACTTCCATGGTTAGTAACAGCTCGACATCAGGAAACGCATCGTAGAAATCCCGCACCAGCGTATTGACGCTATCTTCGCGCACGACGTTGTCCAGCGCTAACGCGACACTTTGTGTCCAACCATTGGCCACACGTTGTGTTTGCTGGCGAATAGTTTCCATGTTCTTAATCATCTCACGCGATTGAGAGACAAAAAACTCCCCCGCCGCCGTCAACCGAACCTGACGATGAAGCCGCTCAAACAGGGTAACCGCCAGTTTGTCTTCAATCTGGCGCACCGTGTAGCTCACCGCGCTCGGCACTTTGTGCAACTCGTCGGCCGCCGCGGAAAAGCTTCCTCGCCGTGCGACCACGTCAATCACTTGAAAATCTTGGTAAGAAAACATTCAAATCAATTTTTTTGAAAGCAATGTTCAAATCATAGCGTTTCACAGCATAGATTGTTAGTCATAAACTGCTTGTTACACTATTCTTTACATCAAGAGATAAAAAATGAACAAACAAGTGCCGTTTATCACTCTGTTCTGGCTAGCAGGGCTAAGTATGCTGGGCTTTTTAGCCACTGATATGTATCTGCCCGCTTTTGAAGCCATGCAAGTCGATTTTGCTACATCGTCCGCAAATATTGGGTTGACCTTAAGTATATTTTTGCTTGGTATGGCTTGCGGTCAACTGGTTTATGGTCCGCTGTCCGACCGCGTTGGCCGTAAGCCTGCGCTATTGATCGGCTTGCTTCTTTATATTGTCGCGACTGTCGTATGCCTTTTCGCGAGTAATATTTATCTGCTACTCGGTGCACGTCTTGTTCAAGCATTGGGCGCATGTAGCGCGATTGTGATTTGGCAAGCGGTGGTCATTGATCGCTATGAGGGTAAACTAGGTCAGAAAGTGTTCGCCACTATCATGCCATTAGTTGCCTTATCTCCAGCTCTAGCACCATTATTAGGTGCCTACTTGCTCCAGCATTTTGATTGGCGCAGTATTTTTGTGGTTTTATTTGCACTAGGACTTGTTTTCGTTGCACTTACTCTACGTGAAAAAGAAAGCTTAGCTAAGCCAGTACAAGACACTAAAATTATTGATAAACTTAAAAGTGACTACCAACAAGTTTTTAAATCAAAAAAATTCATCGGTAATATGCTCATTTTCGCGGGTTGTTCCGCGGCATTTTTTGCCTATCTGACAGGGTCACCGTTCGTGATGTCCGCCATGGGTTATACCGAAGCGGATATTGGTCTGAGCTATATTCCACAAACCATTGCTTTTGTCGTCGGTGGTTATGCCTGTCGTCATGCCCTCAACAAGCTTAAAGATC
Source organism: Salinivibrio sp. PR5 (assembly GCF_001996085.1). Classification (NCBI taxonomy): domain Bacteria; kingdom Pseudomonadati; phylum Pseudomonadota; class Gammaproteobacteria; order Vibrionales; family Vibrionaceae; genus Salinivibrio; species Salinivibrio sp. PR5. The sequence continues at coordinate 3,068 of NZ_MUFK01000029.1, read as the reverse complement.
ACATTATCTTGCCTTGGCTGCTTAAGCTGTTTGTCATCAGTGTCGTGGTTATCTTTTTGATCAGCTGGCGCACCGACGTCACCAACATCTGGGCAATTTTAGGTCCGTTTTGTTTCCTCGCAGCAGCGAACGGTGCCATCTACCCACTGGTCGTCAATCGCGCCTTGGAAGATTTCAAATCCTGTAGCGCGACCGCTGCGGGGCTGTTGAACTTCTTACAAATGATGGTCTGCTTCGTGGCGAGCGCCGTGGTGTCTGCGTTTGCAGCCTCCGGCTTGATCGCCGTCACCACGGTCATGCTATCAACCTGCGCGGTGGTCATTATTGGCTTTGGCTTGGTCTGGCATGCAAACCGTCAAGCGCAAACGCTAGCAGCCGCGTAATACCACTGAATTTAGAGACTAAAAAGGCGTCTTTCCAGACGCCTTTTTTATCGTGCCAACTTTCACTCACGCAAATGTTGCAGGGCATCATTCTCTGTCCCCTGCATTTGCAACTGCTCCAAAAAGACGTCCATGGTTATTAATCCAAGACAAGGCTGCCATTATCATCAAATTGCCAACAATCGCCATAAGCCACTTCCCAAAGATAGTTATCCGGATCGGCAAAGTAGCCGCTGTAGCCTCCCCAAAATACGTCTTGTGCAGGTTTAACAATACGACCGCCACAACGTTCTGCCAAAGCCAGCACCTCCTCCACTTCCTCTTTGGAACGCGTATTGTGCGCTAACGTAATGCCACCAAACCCTGTCTCGTTAACGGTGAGTCCGGGCTTGATATCATCGGCTAACGAGTCTGCGGGATATAACGCTAATCGTGTACCTGCGGTACTAAAAAACACGATTCCTTCTTCAGGATGGCTATGCGTTGGAAAGCCTAACTGGCGATAAAATTCATACGAACGTGATAAGTCAGCAACACCCAAAGTGATAATACTAATTCGTGCTTCCATACCGTTGCTCCTTCGCTTAATGAGTGGGGGCATTGAGCCGCTTTTCACCTAGCCATGAAAATGCGCGCAATAAATGAGGGACCGCCGCTTCTACAATTTCGCCATGTGCCATGACAAGGCGCTGCGGTGTCCAATTAATCAAGGTACGAATATGTTTTGCTAATTCGTCTTTGTGAAACCAAAAGCTCAATCGCCAATCGAGTGGCGTTTTACCATTGGGCGCTGTCACACCTGACCACTCGGCAATTTTGCGTTTAAAAGGTGAAAATGCCTCGGGACGAAAATTTTCAATCAGATCAGTGACTATCAGCGTTTGACTTTGTCGATGGAAAAATACGCATTCTGTCATCACTGGCGAGCCGGTAATCAAACATTGCGCGATCTCATCGTGCCAAGCAGGCTCAGACAAGTCCTCAAAACAGTGATCAAAACATAGATCATCTCGTTTTTTCGCCACTTGTTGGGTACCCATTAATTGTGCGTCAGGAAAGGCCTCAACCCATTCGGATAAAAAGAGGTGATGCAATTGGTTAGGAGCGATTAAATAACGCACTCTCCCTAACGACGCTAGCTCAGTGCGTAATGCATCGGTAAGCTTTACCGGGCTGTGAATCCATAGGGAGTGATCGGCAAGCCTCACCACCACCATGCGCGTGGTATAGGGTAAGGTAAAGAAAGGGACCGCTTCACCATCAGCGATCCAAATTGACGTATCGAGTTGATACACAGCATCCTCCTCACGGCCGACTTTACACTGTAGCTTGTCAGCCATAAGGTAAGTGTGCGAGTAGTCACAGGCTTACAGTGTATCTAACTCAATATGTTGATTGATGTTTTTCAGTGTGACTCCTGCAGCAGTGAGGCGAGTTTGTATATCATTCAAAACAGCTTGGTAGTCATCACTCCGTTCAAAGCCGGCTAGCGTTTGCCTGTCTTTAAACATCAGCCGCACGGTTAAGCTTTGTGGAAAACGCTGATAATTCACTTCATGCGTGAGCCATTCAAACCCCTCGACCTTTTCCATTGTCAACTCACAGACGTCAGTCAGTGCTTCTCGAATCGCTTTGTCATACTTCTTGTCTGTTTTTCGCATGGTACTTCTCTTCTACTGCTGGGTTTTCTTGTGTTTGGGGTCCGTGCGGCTGTGCTCGACAAAAATCAGCTCTTCGGTGGCAAAACCCCGCTGTTTCGCCGATGCAATAAACTGCTCCTTCACGGACTCCGAGACAGTTGGCGTGCGCGATAACAGCCATAGGTAATCGTGGTCAGGCCCCGAGATAAAGGCATATTGGTAGTTGTCATCCAACTCAAACACCACATACGACCCATAGAAAGGCCCAAAGAATGAAACCTTCAGGTACCCCGTTTTATCGTTTTCAACGAAGTACGCCTTGCCTTCTGCCTCTTGCCATTGACCCTCTTCACGGCTGTAGCCACGATTAATCACTTTGACACCGCCGTCTTCACGTAAGCTGTATGTTGCGGTGACATCCGATAAACCCCGCTCAAAAGAGTGATTCAGTCGCGCGACTTCATACCAAGTGCCTAAATAGCGGTTAAGCTCAAAGTTTGTTACGGGTGTAACCTGTTTTGGCATGCCTAAGCAACCGGTTAACAGTAATGCACATACAAGTAAAACAAACTTCTTCATTCGTTTTGCCCAACAACCCTAGCCGGAACACCTGCGACAACTGCGCCAGCTGGTACATCTTTGACCACTACAGAATTCGCTCCAATGACTGCCCCCTCTCCAACAGAAACAGGGCCTACGATTACAGCATTAGCGTAAATGATGGTGTTATCACCGACATAAGGTTGTTCTTTATGTCCCGCTTTACCTCCAATGGTTACGCCTTGATGTATCGTTACGTTTTTGCCGAGAACAACTCCTCGGCCAATGACGATACCTACTGGATGTGGAAACTGTGTTTCCTGACGAAAGAAGTACTGTATTTGAGTGCCATCGGCATTCTTAGTCGTAAAGTCATTGCTCAACAACAATTTAAAGCTCTGATATTTAAAAACCGAATAATAAAAGTTACGTAAATTTCGCGCATTTAAAGGCCGGATAATGAGTGCGTAAAAGGGAAAAAATAACTTTTTAATCATATTTATAG
>NZ_MUFK01000028.1:0-43774 GCF_001996085.1 Salinivibrio sp. PR5 | reverse complement strand
TATTTATATATAGCTAACGCCCAGAGACGATCTTGATCAAGGTTTGGTTCACTGTTGGCAGAAAAAGCGCTAGAATGTCGCCCCTTTTGCTTAGTTCATGCTCACACACTTACCCAGGTTGAGGCTTTAATCATGTTTTACCAGGATCACTTTGACGTCATCGTTGTTGGTGGTGGCCATGCTGGTACCGAAGCGGCACTTGCCGCAGCACGGATGAACCAAAAAACGCTGTTATTGACCCATAACATTGATACGTTGGGTCAAATGTCGTGCAACCCAGCGATCGGTGGGATCGGGAAAGGACACCTGGTAAAAGAGATCGATGCGTTAGGCGGTGCGATGGCGCAAGCCATTGATAAAGGTGGGATCCAATTTCGAATCCTCAATGCGTCGAAAGGTCCAGCGGTACGCGCGACACGTGCTCAAGCAGACCGTGCACTGTACAAGGCAGCCATTCGTCATACTCTTGAAAACACGCCAAATTTGTCACTGTTCCAACAAGCCGTGGTGGATTTGATCGTCGACCAAGATCGTGTCACTGGCGTCGAGACCGAAATGGGGCTCAAATTCAGTGCCACTACCGTGGTCTTGACCGTGGGAACTTTCCTTGGCGGTAAAATCCATATTGGACTGGATAACTATGCCGGCGGTCGTGCTGGGGATCCACCGTCAAACAAACTCGCGGATCGCTTACGTGCCTTGCCATTTCGGGTGGATCGCCTAAAAACCGGCACTCCCCCGCGGATCGATGCCCGCTCGGTCGATTTTAGTGTGATGCAAACCCAACATGGTGATACTCCATGTCCGGTGTTTTCATTTTTAGGCGATGTGTCTGAGCACCCACAACAAGTTCCGTGCTACATCACCTATACCAATGAAAAAACCCATGATGTGATTCGCGCTAATCTTGATCGCAGCCCGATGTATGCTGGGGTGATTGAAGGTATTGGCCCACGTTATTGCCCGTCGATCGAAGACAAGGTGATGCGTTTTGCGGACAAAGACAAACACCAAATTTTCGTCGAGCCGGAAGGGTTGACCAGCACTGAGCTGTATCCAAATGGGATATCCACCAGCTTGCCGTTTGATGTGCAAATGGGGATCATCCACTCGATCAAAGGGTTCGAGAATGCGCGCGTGATCCGCCCAGGCTATGCGATTGAGTATGACTTCTTCGATCCGCGCGATCTCAAGCACACCCTGGAAACCAAATTTATCCACGGTTTGTTCTTTGCTGGACAAATCAATGGCACCACCGGCTATGAAGAAGCTGCAGCACAAGGGTTGTTGGCCGGTTGTAATGCCGCGTTACAAGCACAAGGCAAAGAAGGATGGAGCCCACGTCGCGATCAAGCTTATATGGGCGTGTTGATTGACGACTTGTCCACCATGGGCACCCAAGAGCCTTACCGGATGTTTACCTCGCGCGCCGAGTACCGTTTGCTGTTGCGTGAAGATAACGCCGATATGCGCTTAACCGAAAAAGGGCGAGAGCTGGGACTAGTAGACGATGTGCGCTGGGCTCGCTTCAACCAAAAAATGGAAAACATGGAGCAAGAGCGTCAGCGTCTGCGTAGTACTTGGATTCATCCTCACTCAGACGATGTCCATGCGCTTAATGCCATGCTAAAAACACCGCTGACGCGTGAAGCAAACGGAGAAGATTTACTCCGTCGCCCAGAGCTACGCTATGAAAATATCGTCTCGTTGCCGACCTTTGGTCCGGCGCATGACGATGTTCAAGCTAGCGAGCAAGTTGAGATCCAAGTGAAATACGCCGGCTATATTGAACGTCAGCAAGACGAGATCGAAAAGTCTCAGCGCCATGAAAATACAGTGATCCCATTTGATCTTGATTACATGCAGATCAAAGGCCTTTCAAACGAAGTACGTGGCAAGCTACAAGACGCGCGTCCGGAAACGATCGGTAAAGCATCGCGTATCTCAGGTGTCACGCCGGCGGCTATTTCGATTTTGCTGGTGCATTTGAAAAAGCACGGCATGCTCAAAAAAGGAGCCTAAATGCAACAGCAACTTCAACAAGGGCTGGCGAAAGCCGGCCTTGCGCTTTCTCCGTCGCAACAACAGCAGCTGCTTGATTATGTAGGCTTGCTCGACAAGTGGAACAAAGCCTATAACTTAACCTCGGTTCGTCGCCCAGAAGACATGGTGGTGAAACATATCCTTGATAGCTTGGTAGTATCACCACACTTGGAAGGTGAACGCTTTATCGATGTCGGGACAGGACCAGGTTTGCCCGGGATCCCTTTGGCCATCGCCAACCCAGATAAACAGTTCACCTTGCTCGACAGCTTAGGTAAGCGGATTCGTTTTATTCGCCAAGTGCTGCACGAGCTTGGCATCGACAATGTCACGCCGGTACAAAGCCGTGTCGAAGCGTTTATCCCTGAAACCGGGTTTGATGGTGTGCTAAGTCGCGCGTTTGCGTCGATGAATGACATGGTGAGTTGGTGCCATCACCTCCCTCATGCGCGGGGGCTGTTTTACGCTTTGAAAGGACAGGTGGACCAACAGGAGCTAGATGCCCTGCCGACTGATTGTTCTGTGACCGATATCAAAGCTTTGAAGGTGCCGGGATTGGAAGGGGCGCGTCATCTAGTAATCTTGAGAGCAAAGATTAACGAGTAGAGGTCATAGGCACGTGGGTAAAGTTATCGCGGTAGCAAACCAAAAAGGCGGTGTGGGTAAAACCACCACGAGTGTCAACTTAGCGGCATCGCTGGCAGCCACTAATCGCAAGGTGCTACTTATCGACCTTGACCCACAAGGGAACGCGACCATGGCCAGTGGTGTGGATAAATACGATGTCCATGCCACCGCCTACGATCTACTGGTTGAAGAAGCCCCGTTTGAACAAGTTGTGGTCAGCGATACGTCCGGTGGCTATGACCTGATTGCGGCGAACGGTGATGTCACTGCCGCAGAAATCAAGCTGATGGAAGTATTTGCCCGTGAAGTGCGCCTACGCACCATGCTTGAGCCTGTGGTTGCACGCTACGATTACATTTTTATCGACTGTCCCCCGTCTTTGAACCTCCTTACCATCAATGCGATGACCGCAGCAAACTCGGTACTCGTCCCCATGCAATGTGAATATTTTGCGTTGGAAGGGCTCACTGCATTGATGGATACCATCAGTAAACTGGCTAGCGTCGTGAACGCCGACCTTCATGTTGAAGGTGTATTGCGCACCATGTACGACCCAAGAAACCGATTAGCGACCGAAGTATCGGATCAGATCAAAAAACACTTCGGTGATAAGGTGTATCGTACTGTGATTCCCCGCAATGTGCGGCTCGCGGAAGCGCCAAGTCATGGCCGACCCGCCATGTACTATGACAAGTTATCCAGTGGTGCCAAAGCCTACCTAGCCCTTGCGGGTGAAATTCTGCGTCGAGAAGAGCAATCACGCGCTTCTGCCGACGCTGTCAATGCCTGAGGAACACAATGAATTCAGCGAAACGCGGTCTTGGAAAGGGCCTGGATGCCTTATTGGCGACCAGTGCACAAGCTCAGTCTCGTTATACATCCGAACCTGAATCCACCGATGCGAGCAATAGTGAATTGCAGCAATTATCCGTATCGGCGTTGGTGCCGGGTCTGTACCAGCCACGCCAAGATATGGCGGAAGAGGCGCTGGAAGAGTTAACCGAATCCATTCGCGCTCAAGGTATTATTCAGCCCCTCGTGGTTCGCCACGCAGAAAACGGGCAGTACGAAATTATTGCTGGCGAACGTCGCTGGCGAGCAGCAAAGCAAGCCGGTTTAGCCAAAGTGCCCTGCTTGGTCCGTGAGATGAGTGACAAAGTCGCCAGTGCGGTGGCGTTGATTGAAAATATCCAACGCGAAAACTTGAACGCGATGGAAGAAGCTCAAGCGCTCGAACGCTTGGTCAATGACTTCTCACTCACCCACCAGCAACTGGCTGAATCGCTCGGTAAATCTCGCACCACCATCAGCAATTTATTGCGCTTGAATGGGTTAGAGTCTGGGGTAAAACAACTGCTGCTTAACAAACAACTCGAGATGGGCCACGCACGTGCCCTGCTGGCGTTGGAAGGAGACGCGCAAATTGATGCGGCACTGACTGCCGTCAACAAAAAAATGACCGTCCGCCAGATAGAGAAACTGGTGAAAAAAATGCTTTCACCGCAAGTTGAAGCGAAAAGGCCAGAATTATCACCTGAAGTAGAGGCACTGCAGCAGCGCCTCGGCGACAAGCTTGGGGTGAAAGTGGCATTAACACAACAGAAAAATGGTAGTGGTAAATTGGTGATCAATTTCGAAGAATCTGACAAGTTAGCGCAAATTCTTGCAATTTTCGACGAAGAAGTGTGACCCGTGCCATTCGCTTTTTGTTACATAAAAGCGCTTACTGTGATCAGGTTACTCTGTTGTAAAATTTTCCCCGCTTTTTTACATCGATGCGATTGCATTAGCTGGGGTGAAACGTATAATTTTCGCTGTTTTCCCAGCACGGCAACAGTGCTAAGTGGAACGGAATCGAGGAACAAATACATGGTATCGACGCTCGCGCGGCCGGGTCGTGTTATCGCGACAAAATTGGTGCTTTTGCAAGCTGGCGTCGTATTAGCAACGGCAAGCGTGATGGCACTCGCTATCAATGTCGACTGGGGAAAATCCGCGCTGATCGGCGGCGGCATCTTTGTGATTGCCAATGCTGCATTTGCGTCGTGTGCTTTCCTTTTTAGTGGGGCAAGAGCTGCAAAATTTGTAGTCGCGTCCTTCTTCAGCGGTGAAGTGTTAAAAATTTCACTGACCGTCGTCCTGTTTGTCCTTGCTTACCTGTATATCGAGGTGGAACTCGTTCCCCTCAAACTGGCCTATTTGCTGGCATTAGGGATTAACATCCTCGCGCCAGTTTTATTCATTAACAACAACAAATAGGATGAGTTATGGCTGCGTCAGGTGATGCGCTTACACCGTCTAGCTACATCACTCACCACCTGACTAATTTGTCAGTGGGTGAAGGATTTTGGGCGGTTCACATTGATAGCCTGTTTTTCTCTGTCCTCATCGGTATCGTCTTCCTAGGCATCTTCCGATCGGTGGCAAAGAAAGCATCGACAGGTGTCCCAGGTAAGTTTCAGTGCTTCGTCGAGATTTTGGTTGAGTTCGTTGATGATAACGTTCGCGAAACCTTCCACGGACGAAATCCACTGATTGCACCTTTGGCCCTGACTATCTTCGTTTGGATATTCCTGATGAATACGATGGACTTAATCCCCATCGATTTTCTACCGTATCCAGCGGAACATTGGTTAGGCATTCCTTACTTGAAAGTAGTGCCAACTGCAGACGTAAATATCACCCTTGCGATGGCGCTGGGCGTGTTCTTCTTGATGATTTTCTACAGCATCAAGATTAAGGGCCTAGGCGGCTTTGCAAAAGAGCTGGCTCTGCACCCGTTCAATCACCCTATCATGATCCCGTTCAACCTCCTGTTGGAAGTCGTCTCGCTGCTGGCGAAACCGATTTCTCTTGGGATGCGTCTGTTCGGTAACATGTTTGCCGGTGAGGTGGTATTTATTCTTATCGCGGCATTGCTGCCGTGGTGGGCGCAATGGCTGGGTTCTGTGCCGTGGGCAATCTTCCACATTCTAGTCATTACAATTCAAGCCTTTGTCTTTATGATGTTGACCATCGTGTATCTCTCGCAGGCACACGAAGACTCAGATCATTGATGACATTTTTTAGTTAGTAAGCAATTTGTTAGTCATTATTGGCGTTTACGCCGACAACGAAAACTGGAGATAGTGATGGAAACTTTATTGAGCTTTTCTGCAATTGCCGTGGGCATCATTGTAGGTCTTGCTTCCCTAGGTACTGCGATTGGTTTCGCCCTGCTGGGTGGTAAATTCCTTGAAGGTGCAGCACGTCAACCTGAGATGGCTCCTATGCTGCAAGTGAAGATGTTCATCATCGCGGGTCTTCTGGACGCCGTACCAATGATCGGTATCGTAATCGCACTGCTGTTCACTTTCGCGAACCCATTTGTAGGTCAACTGTAATCTGGCTAGTAGCTGAACAGACCCTTTAGCTAATGATTAAGGAGGCGCTGTTGTGAATATCAACGCAACTCTGCTAGGCCAGGCAATCGCATTCACAATCTTTGTGTGGTTCTGCATGAAATATGTATGGCCACCATTGATGCAAGCGATTGAGGAGCGTCAGAAGAAAATTGCTGACGGACTCGCGGCGGCAGATCGTGCTGCCAAAGACCTGGATTTGGCCCAGGCAAATGCTTCTGAGCAAATGAAAGAAGCGAAGCGCGCTGCAACTGACATCATCGAGCAGGCGAACAAACGCAAAGCACAAATCCTCGACGAGGCGCGTGCTGAAGCGGCTGCTGAGCGCGACAATATCCTGAATCAGGGTAAAGCCGAGTTGGAAGCAGAGCGTAACCGTGCTCGCGATGAGCTGCGTAAGCAAGTTGCATCGCTCGCTGTTATTGGTGCCGAGAAAATTATTGAGCGTTCTATTGATGAGAATGCCCATAAAGATCTTCTCGATAAAATCACTGCAGAACTGTAATAAGGAGGGGCAGCAATGTCTGAACTGACAACAATCGCTCGCCCCTACGCGAAAGCAGCCTTTGATTTTGCGGTAGAAAAAGGCGAGCTGTCCCAATGGGCAGAAATGCTCGCCTTTACTGCTGAGATCGCCCGTGATGAGCGCGTCCAACATATGCTGGACGCCTCTTATTCCGCTGACAAGTTAGCGGAATTATTTATCGCAGTTGGTGGCGATCAGCTCAACACGTTCGGCCAGAACCTGATTAAGGTAATGGCAGAGAACCAGCGCCTAAAAGCCCTGCCTGAGGTTTGTGAACAGTTCCTGGCCATGCGCCGCGATCTGGAAAAAGAAGCGGAAGTCCAAGTGATTTCAGCGACGGCTCTTTCCGAAGAGCAACAACAAGCCATCAGTGACAAGCTCGCCGCGCGTCTTGAGCGCAAAGTAAAGCTGAACTGTAGTGTAGACGAAGCCCTGGTTGCCGGGGTTGTTATTCGAGCTGGAGACTTGGTCATCGATAACTCAGTAAGCGGCCGTATGCGCCGTCTGAGCGATGCATTGCAGTCTTGATTTGGGGAATTGGAGCATGCAACTTAATTCCACGGAAATAAGCGATCTGATCAAGCAGCGTATCGAGAAATTCGACGTTGTAAGTGAAGCGCGTAACGAAGGTACCATCGTGTCAGTCAGCGACGGTATCATTCGCATCCACGGCCTTGCTGATGCTATGCAAGGTGAAATGATTGAACTGCCTGGCAACCGCTATGCACTTGCATTGAACCTTGAGCGTGACTCAGTGGGTGCGGTTGTGATGGGTCCTTATGCGGACCTGCAAGAAGGCATGAAAGTGACCGGTACAGGTCGCATTCTTGAAGTCCCGACTGGCCCTGAACTTCTGGGTCGCGTTGTGAATACGCTGGGTGAGCCGATCGACGGTAAAGGTCCGATCGAAACCAAAACCACTTCGCCAGTCGAAGTGATTGCCCCTGGTGTTATCGCACGTCAATCGGTCGATCAACCTGTTCAAACCGGCTATAAAGCGGTTGACTCGATGATCCCAATCGGCCGTGGTCAGCGTGAGCTGATCATCGGTGACCGCCAAACCGGTAAAACCGCGCTGGCGATCGATGCCATCATCAACCAGAAAGATTCTGGTATTTACTCTATCTACGTTGCGATCGGCCAAAAAGCGTCGACCATTGCGAACGTAGTGCGCAAACTGGAAGAGCATGACGCACTGAAAAACACCATTGTGGTGGTGGCTTCAGCGTCTGAAGCAGCAGCATTGCAATACCTCGCGCCTTACGCGGGTTGTGCAATGGGTGAGTACTTCCGTGACCGCGGTGAAGATGCTCTGATTGTTTACGATGACCTGTCTAAGCAGGCTGTTGCATATCGTCAGATCTCGCTGCTGCTACGTCGTCCACCAGGCCGTGAAGCTTTCCCAGGTGACGTTTTCTACTTGCACTCACGTCTTCTAGAACGTGCGGCACGTGTTAATGCGCACTATGTTGAGCAGTTCACTAAGGGTGAAGTGAAAGGAAAAACCGGTTCGTTGACCGCACTCCCTATCATTGAAACCCAAGCCGGTGACGTATCTGCATTCGTACCGACCAACGTTATCTCGATCACTGATGGTCAGATCTTCCTGCAAACTGAGCTGTTTAACGCAGGTATCCGTCCAGCGGTTGACCCAGGTATTTCGGTATCGCGTGTTGGTGGTTCTGCGCAAACCAAGATCATGAAAAAACTGTCTGGTGGTATTCGTACCGCGCTTGCACAGTATCGTGAACTTGCGGCGTTCGCTCAGTTCTCTTCCGATCTGGATGACGCTACTAAGAAGCAATTGGACCACGGTCAGAAAGTGACCGAGCTGATGAAGCAGATGCAATATGCACCTATGTCTGTGTTTGAGCAGGCGCTGGTGATTTTCGCTGCGGAAAAAGGCTTCCTAGCAGACGTTGAGTTGAACAAAATCGGTGATTTTGAGCGCTCTCTGCTGGCCTTTGCTAAGAGTCAGTACGCTGACCTAGCGGCTCAGATCGATGAGTCTGGTGCTTATAACGATGAAGTTGAAGCACAGCTGAAAAAGCTGTTGGAAGATTTCAAAGCGACCCAGACTTGGTAAAACGTAGGTGACCACTCAGGTGGTCACCCACTAACGGAGAGTAACTATGGCCGGCGCAAAAGAGATTCGTAATAAGATCGGAAGTGTGAAAAACACACAGAAGATCACTAAAGCGATGGAAATGGTGGCAGCCTCCAAAATGCGTAAAACGCAAGAAGCCATGGAGTCGTCACGTCCATACGCTGTCACTATGCGCAAAGTGATCGGTCATCTTGCACTGGGTAACTTGGAGTACCGCCATCCTTATTTGGAAGAGCGGGAAGCCAAGCGCGTTGGTTACATCATCATTTCTACAGACCGTGGGCTGTGTGGTGGCTTGAACATCAATATGTTCAAAAGCGCTATCAGTGACATGGAAAGCTGGACCCAAAAAGGGGCTGAGATTGATTTAGCCTTAGTGGGCGCTAAAGCGACAGCTTTCTTCAACAGCTACGGCGGTAATGTAGTGGCGCAAGTGTCTGGTCTGGGTGATACCCCAGCACTGGAAGACCTCATCGGTACCGTTGGGGTGATGCTGAAAAAATATGATGAAGGTGAGCTGGACCGCTTGTACTTGGTTTTCAATAAGTTTGAGAACACCATGGTGCAGACCCCAGTGATCGATCAATTGCTGCCTTTGCCAAAGTCAGACGACGAGGAAATGCAGCGCAGCCATGCTTGGGATTATATCTATGAGCCTGAGCCAAAGCCGTTGCTCGATACCCTATTGGTCCGTTATGCGGAATCACAGGTGTATCAAGGTGTGGTTGAGAACCTCGCCAGTGAGCAAGCGGCACGTATGGTGGCGATGAAAGCTGCGACTGATAATGCAGGGAATCTGATTGATGATCTGCAATTGGTCTACAACAAAGCCCGTCAGGCTGCGATCACCCAAGAGCTGTCAGAAATTGTTTCTGGCGCAAGCGCGGTGTAAAGGCAAGGGTTAACGAACTAGTTTAGAGGAATAACGATGGCTACAGGTAAGATCGTTCAGATCATCGGTGCGGTAGTCGACGTAGAGTTTCCACAAGACGCAGTACCTCAGGTATATGATGCGTTGAATGTGAAACGTGAAGGCGAGCGTCTGGTGCTGGAAGTTCAGCAGCAGCTAGGTGGTGGCGTAGTCCGTGCCATTGCTATGGGCTCATCTGATGGTCTACGTCGTGGAATCGAAGTAGAAAATACAGGTAAATCAATCGAAGTCCCTGTGGGTGAAGAAACCCTCGGCCGTATCGTCAACGTGCTGGGTGATGCGATTGATGAGCGTGGCGATATCGGTGAGAAAGAGCGTTACTCTATCCACCGTGAAGCGCCAAGCTACGAAGAACAGTCAAGCGCGACTGAGCTTTTGGAAACGGGTGTAAAGGTTATCGACCTTATCTGTCCGTTTGCGAAAGGCGGTAAAATCGGTCTGTTTGGTGGTGCGGGTGTCGGTAAGACCGTTAACATGATGGAGCTTATCAACAACATCGCACTGCAACACTCAGGTCTGTCTGTATTCGCTGGTGTAGGTGAGCGTACTCGTGAGGGTAACGACTTCTACTACGAGATGCAGGAAGCGGGTGTTGTAAACATTGAGAAGCCCGAAGAGTCAAAAGTGGCCATGGTATATGGTCAGATGAACGAGCCACCAGGTAACCGCCTGCGTGTTGCACTGACCGGTTTGACCATGGCGGAAAAATTCCGTGATGACGGCCGTGACGTACTGCTGTTCATCGATAACATCTATCGTTATACCCTTGCCGGTACTGAAGTATCCGCCCTGTTGGGTCGTATGCCATCGGCAGTAGGTTACCAGCCAACACTGGCTGAAGAGATGGGTGTGCTGCAAGAGCGTATTACCTCAACCCGTACCGGTTCTATCACCTCGGTACAGGCGGTTTACGTGCCTGCGGATGACTTGACTGACCCGTCACCAGCAACCACGTTTGCTCACTTGGATGCAACCGTTGTTCTGTCACGTAACATCGCGTCTATGGGTATGTACCCAGCGATCGACCCATTGGACTCAACATCGCGTATGTTGGACCCATTGGTGGTTGGTCAGGACCACTATGATGTGGCACGTGGCGTACAGTCTGTGCTTCAGCGCTATAAAGAGCTGAAAGACATCATTGCCATCCTGGGTATGGACGAGTTGTCTGAAGACGACAAACTGACCGTTGCACGTGCACGTAAGATTGAGCGCTTCTTGACTCAGCCTTACCACGTTGCAGAAGTCTTCACCGGCCAACCAGGTGTCTATGTTTCGCTGAAAGATACCATTGCAAGCTTCAAAGGCCTGCTCAGTGGTGAGTACGACGATATCCCAGAACAGGCATTCCTGTACTGCGGTAACATCGACGAAGTGCTCGAAAAAGCGAAAAACCTGTAAGGCTTGAGTAGGAGGCGATATGGCAGCGATAACCTTCCATCTGGATGTGGTCAGCGCAGAGCGACAATTGTTCTCTGGCCGTGCCGAGCACATTCAGGTGACCGGTAGCGAAGGTGAACTGGGTATTCACGCAGGACACACACCGCTGCTGACCGCTATCACGCCTGGTATGGTTCGCATCGTCAAACTAGGCGGTAGCGAAGAGATTATTTATCTTTCTGGCGGTACCCTTGAAGTACAGCCTGGCACAGTGACTGTGTTGGCTGATACGGCAATTCGGGGTGAAGAGCTAGACCAAGCCAAGGCAGAAGAAGCGAAGCGCCGCGCTGAGGAGCGAATCCATAATCAGCACGGTGACATCGACTTTGCTCAGGCGGCCAGTGACCTGGCTAAGGCGATTGCGAAGCTTCGAGTGATCGAGCTGACCAAGCATAAGCGTTAATCAGGCGCTCACGGTGAAATAAAAGCGACGCGTTGGCGTCGCTTTTTTATTGCCTGTACGAGTGTACTTTTTCGGCGGCGATTCGCTCGCAAGCCAAAACGCGTTACACTAAGCGCAATATCATAGACAACTCATCTCTCTTATCACGGAAAGACTATGCAATACAGTGCAGTAATTCTTGCGGCCGGAAAAGGCACGCGTATGTATTCTAATACCCCCAAAGTGCTTCATACTCTCGCCGGTAAACCTATGGTGAAACATGTGATTGACACTTGCCAAGGGCTAGGCGCCGCGTCGATTCATCTGGTTTATGGTCATGGTGGCGATACCATGAAGCAGGTGCTTGCTGATAGCGATGTGAACTGGTGTTTGCAAGCAGAGCAATTGGGGACTGGTCATGCGGTACAGCAGGCGGCGCCGCATTTTCGTGATGATGAGCAGGTTTTGGTGCTGTATGGCGACGTGCCTTTGATTTCAGAGCAAACCTTAACCCGTTTGCTTGAAGGACAGCCTGAAGGCGGGATTGGTCTATTAACGGTGCATCAAAACGATCCGACCGGTTATGGCCGTATTGTGCGTGAAAACGGGGAAGTGGTCGCGATTGTTGAGCAAAAAGATGCCACTGATAGCCAGCTTGCCATCACTGAAATCAATACCGGTGTGCTGGTGGCGACTGGACGTGACTTGCGTCACTGGTTATCGCAGCTTGATAACAATAACGCGCAAGGTGAGTTTTATCTCACCGATGTGATTGCGCTGGCCCATCAACAAGGCCGTACGATTCAAGCTGTGCACCCTGTGAATGCGATTGAAGTTGAAGGGGTCAATAATCGCCTGCAACTTTCACGCCTTGAGCGGGAATATCAAAAAATGCAGGCTGAACAGTTATTGCTTAGTGGCGTGATGCTCATCGACCCTACGCGCTTTGATTTGCGTGGCCAACTGCAATGTGGGCTGGATGTCACCATTGACGCCAACGTGATTATCGAAGGCAATGTCACCTTAGGGGATAACGTGACCATCGGTGCTGGCAGTGTGCTGATTGATTGTGAGATTGATGACAATACTTTAGTGCGCCCGTACAGCGTCATTGAAGGGGCCAGCGTTGGTGAAGAGTGCACAGTCGGTCCGTTTACGCGGTTGCGTCCGGGGGCCGAACTAGCTCGCGATGCGCATGTCGGTAACTTTGTGGAAATGAAAAAGTCTCGCTTAGGGGAAGGGTCGAAAGCCAACCACTTGACTTATCTGGGTGATACAGAGGTGGGACGCGGCGTGAATATTGGTGCTGGGGTGATCACCTGCAATTACGATGGCGCCAATAAACATAAAACCGTGATTAAAGACAATGCCTTTATCGGCTCAGACTCTCAGCTGGTGGCACCTGTGGTGATTGGCGAAGGGGTGACCGTCGGAGCCGGTAGTACCATCAGCAAAGATGTCTCCGATGGTCAACTTATCATCACTCGCGCTAAACCAAGGACAATTGAGGCTTGGCAACGGCCGAAAAAACAGTAAAATCACTGTCTGTTGAGCGCGTATCAACGGCTTTTTCACGCAAGCGGCTAAAACTTGCGCGGTTGGTAAAATCAGGTGTTGACTCCCGATAAAAACCAGCCTAGTATACGCGCCTCAGTTGGGGTATCGCCAAGCGGTAAGGCAACGGGTTTTGATCCCGTCATTCCCAGGTTCGAATCCTGGTACCCCAGCCAACGCGTCCGTAGCTCAGCTGGATAGAGTACCTGGCTACGAACCAGGCGGTCGGAGGTTCGAATCCTCCCGGACGCGCCATCTTTCTTCAACTACCATGAAGTGAGATGAACAACTTGGAATGCGGAAGTGGCGGAATTGGTAGACGCACCAGATTTAGGTTCTGGCGCCGCAAGGTGTGAGAGTTCAAGTCTCTCCTTCCGCACCATTATTTGAAAGCATGTGGCGTAAAGCGGCATGACTAAGTTGGGGTATCGCCAAGCGGTAAGGCAACGGGTTTTGATCCCGTCATTCCCAGGTTCGAATCCTGGTACCCCAGCCACTTTAGGTTGGCTACGTAGCTCAGTTGGTTAGAGCACATCACTCATAATGATGGGGTCACAGGTTCGAATCCCGTCGTAGCCACCATTCTTTTCGATTTGTCGCCAAAAGCGGTAAATCACACCGGTTTGCGGCGGTGGCGGAATTGGTAGACGCGCTAGCTTCAGGTGCTAGTGTCCGAAAGGACGTGAGGGTTCAAGTCCCTCCCCCCGCACCAAGAAAATTGGTACTCAGCCCGCCCGCTGAGTTATCATAAAAATATGCGGAAGTGGCGGAATTGGTAGACGCACCAGATTTAGGTTCTGGCGCCGCAAGGTGTGAGAGTTCAAGTCTCTCCTTCCGCACCATCTTAGAAGCCCATCAGCTGTTGCTGGCGGGCTTTTTTGTTATTTCTTGTTTATCCGCTTATTTCTCGTCACTTTTTGTGTTCTTTTCTTGATCTTTGATGTGTTTTCACTACCATAAGTTTCGAAACGAAAGTTGGTAGGTTACATGTCGAAACGAAACACGCAACAGCGTCGTCATACCATCGTTACCTTGCTTACCGAGCAGGGCAGCGTCAGCGTTGACGAACTCTCTCAACGCTTTGAAACGTCAGAAGTGACTATCCGTAAGGATCTTGCCGAGCTAGAAAAAAATGGCCTGTTGCTGCGCCGTTATGGCGGAGCGGTGCCTGTGCCGCAAGAAATGGTCTCGGAACAAGCCGTCAAAGTTTCGAAACAAAAGCAAAGCATCGCCGATGCCGCCGCTGCGCGCATTCGGGACCACAACCGTATTGTGGTCGACAGTGGCACGACCACCGCCGCTTTGATCCCTTTATTGGATAAAAAGCGTGGCCTAGTGGTGATGACTAACTCACTCCAGGTGGCCAATGCCATTCGTGAACTCGAACACGAGCCAACGCTGCTGATGACGGGCGGCACTTGGGATACCCATTCTGAATCGTTTCAAGGCCAAGTGGCAGAACAAACCTTACGTGCGTACGACTTTGACCAGCTTTTTGTGGGCGCTGACGGCATTGATGTGGCGCGCGGGACGACCACCTTTAACGAGATGACGGGCCTGACTCGGGTGATGGCGGAAGTCGCGCGAGAGGTGGTGGTGATGATCGAGTCTGAAAAAATTGGCCGTCGGATCCCTAACTTGGAGCTTGCGTGGTCCAGTATCGACACCTTGATCACTGATAATGCGTTGGATGAAGACACTCGGCGCGCGATAGAACAAACCGGCACAGACGTTATCTGTGTAGACAATGTATAAGGACTCACTATGTGTGGAATTGTAGGCGCTGTGGCGCAGCGTGATGTGGCAGAAATTCTGGTTGAAGGCTTACGTCGCTTAGAATATCGCGGATACGACTCAGCAGGGGTCGCCATCACCGATACAACAAGCGGGCAGATGACGCGTTTACGCCGACTGGGTAAAGTAGCGGCGCTTGCGGACGCAGTGGCTGACGCCAACCCTGCGGGAGGCACAGGGATTGCGCACACGCGCTGGGCTACGCACGGTGAGCCAAGCGAAGCCAATGCGCACCCACACATGTCAGGCGATGATATTGCCATTGTGCATAACGGCATTATCGAAAATCACCACAGCTTGCGCGAACAATTGCAAACGCGTGGTTATCAATTCCACTCCCAAACTGATACCGAAGTGATTGCTCACCTCGTTGATTGGGAGCGTCGTCAATGTGGTGATCTCCTCGCCGCTTTCCAGCGCACTGTCAGTCAGCTTGAAGGCGCGTATGGCACTGTGGTGATGGACAAAAACCAACCTGAGCGTTTGATTGCGGCTCGTTCAGGCAGCCCGTTGGTGATTGGCCTGGGTGTGGGAGAAAACTTTCTCGCCTCTGATCAGCTAGCGCTGCTCAATGTTACCCGTCGCTTTATCTACCTTGAAGAAGGCGATGTGGCAGATATTAGTCGTCGTGAAGTGGTGATTTACAACCAAGAAGGTACGCCTGTTGAGCGAGAGGTGCATGAAGCAAGCGCCCAGTACGACGCGGCGGACAAAGGCCAATATCGCCATTACATGCAAAAAGAGATTTACGAGCAACCGACTGCGCTTACCAATACCATGGAAGGGCGTTTGGGCAACGATCATGTGATTGTGGATGCGATTGGTAACGGTGCTAGCGATATTCTTGCTAAAGCGCAGCATATTCAAATCATTGCCTGTGGTACCTCCTATAATGCGGGCATGGTGGCGCGTTATTGGTTTGAATCGCTGGCAGGGATAAGCTGTGATGTGGAAATCGCGTCAGAGTTTCGCTATCGCCAGTTTGTCACCCGTCCGAACAGTGTACTGATCACCTTATCGCAGTCTGGTGAGACCGCAGATACGCTAGCAGCGCTGCGTTTGGCCAAAGAGCGTGGCTATATGGCCACCATGACCATCTGCAACGTGGCGGGCTCCTCGTTGGTACGTGAATCCGATCTGGCCTTTATGACGCGCGCGGGCGCAGAAATCGGTGTCGCATCGACCAAAGCCTTCACCACCCAGCTTTCTGCCCTGCTGATGCTGGTCACTGCACTGGGTAAAATGCAGGGCACCATCGGATACGAAAAAGAGCGTGAGATTGTCGATGCCTTGCATCATCTGCCTTCAAGTATCGAGCAAGCCCTGACCTTTGATAAAGCCATTGAGCAACTGGCGGAAGACTTTGCTGACAAGCATCACTCACTGTTCTTAGGGCGTGGTGAGTTTTATCCGATTGC
Organism: Salinivibrio sp. PR5; assembly: GCF_001996085.1. Lineage (NCBI taxonomy): Bacteria > Pseudomonadati > Pseudomonadota > Gammaproteobacteria > Vibrionales > Vibrionaceae > Salinivibrio > Salinivibrio sp. PR5. The sequence goes on along the minus strand of NZ_MUFK01000028.1, from coordinate 27,551 downwards.
TGTAGAAGCTGCGCTAAAGCTAAAAGAAATCTCTTACATTCACGCTGAGGCTTATGCCGCTGGTGAGCTAAAGCACGGCCCACTGGCGCTGATTGATGCCGACATGCCAGTGATTGTGATTGCACCGAACAATGAGCTGTTGGAAAAGCTTAAATCCAATATCGAAGAAGTCCGTGCTCGTGGTGGTCAACTGTATGTGTTTGCCGATCAAGATGCCGGCTTTACACCAGAAGAGGGGATGAACATCATCGCCATGCCACACGTGGATGACATCATTGCTCCTGTGTTCTACACCATCCCGATGCAGCAATTGTCGTATCATGTGGCCTTGATTAAAGGCACGGACGTCGACCAACCTCGTAACCTTGCGAAAGCCGTTACTGTAGAGTAAGCCTGCCTAACATTCACCACGCTCTGACTAGGAGCGTGGTTGATCTTTTATCAATTACTGCCGTTTTGCTACAAAAATGCGATCTGCAGTGACACATTTTGCAAAATGCAAATCATTTTGCACTCAATCTCAGACATCCCGCCTGAAAATACAAACAGAACGCCATTCTATACCATAAGTTTATGATTTTTATTGCTTTTAATCCTGCCTAATAACTTGGCCTGCATTGTGCATAGTCGATGGACAAGTACCAACATTGATAAGTTGTAGAGAGGAAGCAATGATTGACTCTAAAAACCAAGTCGCTAAGCGCATCAAAGAAGCCCGTGAGTGGAAAGGGATCACTCAAGTAAAAATGGCCAAGCTACTCAATGTCGCACGCCAAACTTACTTGGATATCGAAAACGGTAAAACCGAACCGCGTGTGCGCATGTTGTCGAACATCGCTGAGCTGACTGAGCGCCCATTAGTTTGGTTTGTGTATGGCGATGAAGACGTCGAGATGCACGATGTGCAGTACAAGCAAGATGTAAACCGCTTGTTGGAGCACTTCTCTCGGTTACCGCATGAAGCACGTACGGCGATCTTGAACCAGAGCGTGAACATGGCCTCATTCTTGGTGAACTATTCTAAGGCCGCACAGCGTGCCTAAAGGCCTGCCTGCCTGATTAGATATGCGGGTAAGTGCCTGCTTACTGAGGTAGGCATCAGCAGCGTAGCATCACACTATCGATGACAACGCCCATGATAGGCCCGCCGAGCCATGCATAATGCAAGGTCGGTGATGTGACGGGAGCCGATGTTTAAACGGCCCGGGTAACAGAGATGAGGCATGGACCATGGTGATTTCGACAGCGCGCATGGCGCAACGGATCCGTGAAGCACGGGAATTCAGTAAAATAACCCAAGTAGACATGGCGAAGCGTTTGAATGTGGCGCGCCAAACCTACTTGGATGTGGAGTCGGGAAAGACCGATCCTAAGATTCTCGCGCTCATCACGATTGCAGAGATCACTGGTCGCCCATTTAATTGGTTTATTTATGGTGAAACAGACGAGCGAGATATTGCCTTCTCTCACCGCGATGATTTAGCGGCATTGACCAGTCTGTTAAGCCAGTTACCTCAAGTGGCGCGCCAAACGGTGATGGATAATGCCTTATCGATTGCCGAGTATCTGGTATCACTCTCGCCAGATAAGCGCGCTTAACCTCTGTTATCGGCCCGGCATCCCCTGTCGGGCCTTTTTGTATTATTCGCTTAACGGCGAGAGAGAAAGAAGCGATAGGCTGGATTAGCCGTTTCGTCCTTCCACGCATAACCCAGTTCACGCAAATGGGCGGTAAACGCGAGTAAGTCCTGCTCGCCAAGTTCAAATCCACACAGCACACGGCCATAATCTGAACCATGGTTGCGGTAGTTGAATAAGCTAATGTTCCAGTGGGTGCCCAAGGTTTGCAAAAAGTGCAGTAATGCCCCGGGGTATTCCGGAAACTCAAAGCTATACAGGCGCTCGTTAAGCGGCACAGATGGTCGCCCACCAATCATGTAGCGTACGTGTACCTTGGCCATCTCATCGTCAGATAAGTCCTCGACCGGATAACCGGCTTGGCGCAAATCATGCAAAATACTGTCGAGCTCTTCTTGCCCGCCCAGTAAACGTACCCCAACAAAAATATTGGCCAATTGGTCGTCGCCATAGCGATAGTTAAATTCGGTAACCGCGCGGCCACCGAGAATATCGCAAAACTGCAAAAATGCACCGGTTTGCTCAGGGATGGTCACCGCCAGTAGGCCTTCACGTTTCTCCCCCAGTTCAGCACGCTCAGACACGTAGCGTAGTGAGTGGAAGTTGGTATTGGCGCCTGACAGTACCGCTCCCAATTGCTTGTTTTGTAGTTGGTGCTTGTCGACATAATGCTTGAGACCGGCGAGTGCTAAGGCACCTGACGGTTCAGAGATAGCGCGCGTGTCTTCGAAAATATCTTGTACGGCAGCACAAATCGCATCACTTGAGACGGTAATACTGTCGTCCAAGTATTGCTGACACAGTCGAAATGATTCGTCACCAATCCGTTTAACCGCCACCCCATCGGCAAAAGTTCCCACCCGCTCTAAGGTGACGGGAAAGCCTGCATCCAAGGCGGCACGCAGACACGCGGAGTCTTCCGCCTCCACTCCGATTACCTTGATATTTGGCATAAGCTGCTTGATAAGCACCGCCACACCGGCAGCAATACCACCGCCGCCGACCGGGACAAAAATGTAATCAAGGTGGCTGTTTTGTTGCACCAGCTCTAGCCCGATCGTGCCTTGTCCGGCAATGACCTGCGGATGATCAAAAGGGGGCACAAAGGTATAGCCGTGTTGGTCGGCCAGCGCTTGTGCTTTGCTTTTCGCTTCATCAAAGTTATTGCCGTGTAGGACCACATTCCCCCCAAAGCCTTTAACGGCTTCAACTTTGATGGCGGGAGTGGTGCGGGGCATGACAATGGTGGCTTTGATACCCAGTTTACTGCCGGACAGGGCGACACCTTGGGCGTGGTTACCCGCTGATGCAGCGATCACCCCCGCTTTTTTCTGCGCCTCTGTCAGCTGCGCCATCATGTTATGCGCGCCGCGTAGCTTAAATGAGTGTACGGGCTGCCGGTCTTCACGTTTGAGCTGAACCTGATTACCTAAGCGTTCAGAGAGCCGCTTCATGGCCTGAAGTGGCGAGACAGTCGCCACTTCATAGACAGGCGCACGTAAAATATTCCTTAAGTAATCCGGGCCATCCATGGGGTGTTCGGGTGACGTTTGCGCCTGTTGCATGGTTATTCCTCCAACTTACTGCGATCGCGCACTGCACCCTTATCGGCACTGGTGGCGAGACTGGCATACGCTTTTAGCGCATAGGAGACTTGGCGTTGGCGGTCTTTAGGCTTCCAACCGCGAGCGTTCACCTCAGCACGGCGGGTGGCGAGGGTGGCTTCATCCACCAGCAGGCTGATTTCGCGGCTAGGAATATCGATACGAATCCGATCGCCATCTTCGACTAAGGCGATGGTGCCGCCATTGGCTGCTTCGGGCGAAACATGGCCGATGGACAGCCCAGATGTCCCCCCAGAGAAACGACCGTCGGTGAGCAGGGCACAGGATTTACCCAATCCCATCGATTTTAAGTAGGTGGTCGGATACAGCATTTCTTGCATACCTGGGCCACCTTTCGGGCCTTCATAGCGGATCACCACCACATCACCCGCTTTCACTTTGCCACCTAAAATGGCATCTACCGCGCTGTCTTGGCTTTCAAACACCACCGCGGGGCCTTCAAAGGTCAGTATGCTTTCATCCACCCCTGCGGTTTTGACGATGCAGCCGTTCAAGGCGATGTTGCCTTGTAGCACGGCAAGTCCGCCATCTTGACTAAAGGCGTATTCATGGGCACGAATACACCCGGATTGGCGATCATCATCCAGGGTGTCCCAACGGCAACGTTGTGAGAACGCTTGGGTGGTGCGGATGCCTGCGGGGCCGGCGCGATAAAAAGACTTCACGTCCTCATCATCGGTTTGCATGATGTCATACCGAGCGAGTTGCTCCTCGAGGCTCATCCCCAGCACGGTTTGTTGTTTGACATTGAGCAGGTTCGCGCGCTGTAGCTCCCCAAGAATGCCCATCACACCCCCAGCACGGTGTACATCTTCCATATGATATTGCTGGGTTGACGGCGCGACTTTGCAAAGGTGAGGTACTTGGCGAGACATGCGGTCGATGTCATCCATATCAAAATCAATTTCGCCTTCTTGCGCGGCGGCCAGTAGGTGTAACACCGTATTGGTGGACCCACCCATAGCAATATCCAGCGCCATAGCATTTTCAAATGAGGCACGGTTCGCGATATTGCGTGGCAAGATGCTGTCATCGTCCTGCTCGTAGTAGCGTTTGGTCAGACCCACAATGCGTTTGCCGGCGTTGATGAACAATTGCTCTCGGTCGGCATGGGTGGCGAGCATGGAACCATTACCCGGCTGGCTCAGCCCCAGCGCTTCGGTCAAACAGTTCATCGAGTTGGCGGTAAACATACCAGAGCACGAGCCACAGGTTGGGCAGGCGGAGCGTTCGATTTGCTCGCTTTGCTCATCGGAGACGTCCGGATTGGCGCCTTGCATCATGGCATCGACCAAATCGAGCTTGAGGATTTGATCGGACAGTTTGGTTTTGCCCGCTTCCATCGGGCCGCCCGACACAAAGATCACCGGGATATTCAGGCGCATAGCGGCCATCAGCATGCCCGGAGTGATCTTGTCGCAGTTGGAAATACACACCATGGCGTCGGCACAGTGCGCGTTGACCATGTACTCCACGGAATCGGCAATGATCTCGCGAGAGGGCAACGAGTAGAGCATGCCGCCGTGACCCATAGCGATACCGTCATCGACCGCGATGGTATTGAACTCTTTGGCGATACCGCCGGCTTGCTCGATTTCTTTCGCCACCAGCTGGCCCATGTCTTTGAGATGGACATGACCGGGAACAAACTGGGTAAAGGAGTTCACCACGGCAATAATGGGTTTGCCAAAGTCGTCATCTTTGACGCCAGTGGCGCGCCATAACGCGCGCGCCCCTGCCATGTTGCGACCGTGGGTGGTAGTAGCGGAACGATAGGTTGGCATAATTACGGCTCCTTTGCCTTTATTCGCTGTGCTGAGGGTTAACGGGGTCAAGCCAGCCCCATTTGTCGTCGGTGGTGCCATCAAACAAGCCGAAAAAGGCTTGTTGTAACGCGGCGGTGATCGGGCCTCGTTGGCCTTCGCCGACCGTGATCTGATCGACGCTGCGTACGGGAACAATCTCGGCCGCGGTGCCAGTCATAAACACCTCATCGGCCAGATAAAGCGCTTCGCGTGCAATTGGCTCTTCGCGCACGGTGTAGCCCTGTTCTTTTGCAAGGGTGATGATCGAATCACGGGTGATCCCAGGCAAAATCGCGCTGGTGGCGGGTGGTGTACTGATCACGCCATTTTTGATCACAAAGAGGTTTTCCCCCGCGCCTTCGGATAAAAAGCCGCGTACGTCCAGAGCAATCCCTTCGGCGTAACCATGGCGGCGAGCTTCGCCTCCTACCAGTAGGGAGGATAAATAGTTTCCGCCAGCTTTAGCGGCGGTGGGGATGGTGTTTGGGGCGGCGCGGTTCCAGCTTGAGATCATCGCATCCACGCCTTGGGCCAGTGCATCTTCACCGAGGTAGCTGCCCCAACTGAACGCGGCAATGATGACATCCATTTCTGTATCTACAGGCGGACAAACGCCTAAACCCACGTTACCCACAAAGCCTAACGGACGGATATACGCCGAGCGCAGTTGATTAACACGCAGGGTTTCGCGGCACCCTTCCATTAGGGCATCGACACTAAAGGGGATCGGGAAGCGGTAGATTTTGGCTGAGTCTTTTAAGCGCTGCATATGCTCACGATGGCGAAAGACCACCGGGCCGTTTGGGGTGTCGTAACAACGGATCCCCTCAAAGACGGAGGTACCATAATGCATCGCGTGAGTCAGTACGTGCACAGTGGCATCCTGCCAAGCGATCATTTCACCGTTAGACCAAATGTAATCAGCGGTATTTGTCGACATGTTATTTTCCTTTTTTATGCGCGTAGGGAATGTGATTGGGTTGAGGGTGTGAGTACCTCAACCACGTCCCATAGCTTAGTCAGTTGTGGTCGCAAGGTCTCGATCGCGCGTTGGCTTTCGACGGTCACGTCAAAGATTACCTCGCCCGCCGCTGTGGGCATGGAGACATTGAGCTGACGCACGGTAAAACCACGGTGACGGATCACGCGCAAGATGCGCTCCAATAATTCTGGACTGTGGGTAGCATGAATCGAAAATTGGTGTTGTGTCATCAGCTTTGCTCCATCATTTGTTGGTTGGCCGCACCGGGTGGCACCAGCGGCCAAACATTTTCCATTTCATCGATAGCAACGTGTAGCAAGTAAGGACCGGGATGGCCCATCATCATGGTCAGCCCAGCATGTATTTCTTCTTTGCAGCGGATACTGTGTCCCGGTATGTCAAAGGCGCGCGCTAAGGTGAGAAAATCAGGGTTGTCAGATAAATTGGTCTCGCTGTAGCGCTGATCAAAAAAGAGCTGTTGCCACTGGCGCACCATGCCTAAGCGTTGATTGTCGAGCAGGATGATTTTCACGCCGATGCCTCGGCGTTTTAAGGTACCAAGCTCTTGGATATTCATCATAAATGAGCCATCACCGGTCACCAGCACCACCTCATTGTGGGGGCGAGCGATCTTCGCACCCATCGCGGCGGGCAAACCAAACCCCATGGTGCCAAGTCCTGCCGAGGTCAATAGGTTTTCGGGCTCGCTAGGCGTCACATGCTGGGCGACCCACATTTGATGCTGACCGACATCGGTGGCGATCACGGTTTGTTCCGGCATGCTGTCTGATAAGGTTTTCAGTAGCGCGGGCGCATAAATGGCATCGCCGGGATGGTCGTAACGCCATGCATGCTGCTGTTGCCAGTGGTGTACTTGCTCTTGCCATGCCGGTGAGGTGTGGGGCGTGGCGAGCTTGGGTAAGACGGTATTCAGCTCAGCGCAAACCGGCGCTTGTGCGCGGCGCAGCTTGTTTAATTCTGCGGCATCAATATCCACATGCACTACCTTTGCGTGAGGAGCAAAGGTATCGAGCTTCCCGGTGACGCGATCATCAAAACGGGCCCCGACGGCAATCAACAAATCACATTGTTGTACCGCAAGGTTGGCGGCTTTGGTGCCGTGCATACCCAACATGCCTAAATAGTGCGGGTAGTCTTTGTTGACGGTGCCTAGCCCTTTAAGGGTGCTGACAACGGGCATTTGACTGCGAGTAAGATAGTCACGAAGCGCCGCCGTTGCTTTGCCTAACACCACGCCACCACCGACATACAGCATAGGGCGCTCGCTTTTTTGGATCAGCGCATTGGCATGTTCGAGCGCGACAGCATCTAGAGGGATGCCAGTGGGCGCAGGCACTGAGGCTTCTCGGGGCGCAGGGATCAGCGCTTGTTGTACGTCTTTAGCAATATCGACTAACACAGGCCCCGGGCGGCCTGATTGTGCCACGACGAACGCCTTTTCGAGCGTGGCGGTAAGGTCTGCGGGGTCTGTGACCAAAAAGCTATGTTTGGTACAGGCCAAAGACAAACCTAAGACATCAATTTCTTGGAAAGCATCCGTGCCGATTAATGGGCTGGCCACTTGGCCTGTGATGGCGACCACTGGGACGGAGTCCATCATGGCATCAGCCAATCCGGTGATCAGATTCGTCGCGCCGGGGCCAGAGGTCGCTAGGCATACGCCGGGACGCCCGCTAGCACGAGCATAACCGATGGCGGCCATGGCAGCGCCTTGTTCATGGCGACATAAAATGTGTTCGACGCCGCCGTCGTATAGCGCATCATAGACTGGCATGATGGCGCCACCCGGATAACCAAATACCGTCTCAACGCCTTGCTTACGTAAGGCTTCCACAACCCATTGTGCACCTGTCATCGTCGCCCCTCCCCGAATGAACGGGGAGGGCAGGTGTGCGAATAGTCAGTGTCTGCGCTCTCCATTTTTGCTGCTTCCGTTTTTGTGTGGCTTGACCACATGAATGAAAAAAGCCCCCGAACCTGGTTGGGTGCGGGGGCTTGGTTGCGATGTTTGCTGCTGTGTTTCGCGTACCTACACCCCTCGCGGTAGAATGACCACGATAAGGCGAATAATGAGGACGGTAGCGAAGTTTGGCATTTGTCTGTCTTTTCTTGTCGTTAGTCGCCCATTTTTGGGCGTTTTGTTAATTATGTTTTTGTTTGCGCCTGCTTGTTACAGGTCAGTCATGAACTCGATCTAGCGCCGAGTCTCATGTTTAATTGTTGTGCATTTGTAGTGGTATCACAGACATCACTCGCATGACAAGAAAAAATTACTCTGAATCACAAATTCTCTCGTCACCATAAGCGCAAGGTTTCATAGTAATAGCAGGATAGAGTCATGGCGCTAGCGATTGTGCATAGCCGAGCGTGTGTCGGGGTAGAGGCTCCCAATGTGACGGTTGAAGTCCATATTTCCAATGGATTGCCAGGGTTTGCGCTGGTGGGGTTACCGGAAACCACGGTTAAAGAAGCGCGCGATCGGGTCAGAAGTGCCATTGTGACCTCCAATTTTGAATTCCCATCACGGCGTATTACTGTCAATTTAGCACCGGCGGATTTACCGAAAGAAGGTGGGCGTTTTGATTTGCCTATCGCGCTTGGCATTTTGGTCGCCTCAGGGCAAATTCCAGCGAAACGGCTGCATGAATTTGAGTTTCTCGGTGAGCTGGCGTTATCCGGGCAGTTGCGTCCCGTCAAAGGGGCATTACCGGCGGCGCTTGCCAGTCAAAAAGCGCAGCGAGCGCTCGTGGTCCCTGATGATAACGCTAGCCAAGTGGCGTTGGTGGACAGCGAGCGCCATGTGTCAGCGCCCGATTTAATCGCAGTGTGTCAGCACTTAGCTGGCCAACAGAGCTTGCAGCTTAACGCGACACCACATGATGATACGACGCCGGCGCCAACTCGCTGCTTACGTGACATCATCGGCCAGCAGCAAGGCAAACGCGCGCTAGAAATCGCCGCCAGTGGTTCACATAATCTGCTTTTTGTTGGCCCGCCCGGAACGGGAAAAACCATGTTAGCGTCGCGTTTGTGCGACTTGCTTCCTCCCATGAACGACGAAGAAGCATTAGCCTCCGCCGCGGTCACGTCATTAACCCAGCAACCTTTGCATGAGGGAAACTGGCGCCAGCGACCGTTTCGAAGTCCTCATCACTCTAGCTCTATGGCGGCACTGGTCGGGGGCGGAACGGTCCCGCGTCCCGGGGAGATCTCATTGTCGCACCAAGGGGTGCTGTTTTTGGATGAAATGCCAGAGTTTGAGCGTCGTGTGCTTGATGCGCTCCGCGAGCCGCTGGAGTCGGGTGAAATTATTATCTCACGTGCTAACGGTAAAACCCGTTTCCCCGCGCGTTTTCAGTTGATTGGCGCATTAAACCCGAGCCCGACAGGCCATCATGAGGGCGAGTTGGCGCGCTCTAATCCACAGCAAGTATTGCGCTATTTGGCGCGTTTATCTGGCCCTTTGCTGGATAGGTTTGATATGTCGATTGAGATCCCGGCACTGCCGCGCGGGATGTTATCGAGCGGCGGCGACCGCGGTGAATCAACCGCAAAGGTGCGGGCGAGAGTTGCGTGTGCCCGTGCGCGTATGTTGGCGAGGCAAGGGAAAGTGAATGCGTTACTCAGCAATCGCGAAATGGAGGAATATTGTCGGCTTGCGCAGGTGGATGCTGCGTTTCTCGAGCAGGCATTGCATCGATTAGGACTATCGGTACGGGCATACCATAGGATCATTAAAGTGGCGAGGACGATTGCCGATCTGGCCGAAGCGGAGGCGATAAGCCGCCCTCATCTTGCCGAGGCCTTGGGATATCGGGCGATGGATGGCTTACTTCGCCATCTCAACGCCCAAGTCAGTTGATTACTTCTGGCTTAACAGGAAGTTAATCAGCTGGAAGTACTCTTCCGGGGTTTCGACGGTTTTCGGTGTCACGTGATATTTACCGTTCACGATCACCGCAGGCACGCCGCGTAGGCCGGCTTTTTCAAAAGATTGATCAAATCGTTTGGCCATCGAGTTGGCGGCAAAGCTGTTGTAAGCCGAATCGAACTCTTTGCCATCGACGCCGTTGTCGACAAACATTTGGCGAACGTCATCTAGCGACTTGGGCGCATTTTGGGCCACATGAATACGGTCAAAAATCACCGGGATCATGGTGTCTTCAACGTTTAAGACCACGGCGGTTGCATAGGCGCGTGTGACCACTTCACCCATGTTGCCGCCCATGAAAGAAACGTGATTTTTTACCACTTTGGCATTGTCTGGCACTTGTTGCTTCAACTGCTGCACCAGTGGCTCAAATTGGAAGCAGTGCGGACAATAAAACGAGAAGAACTCGGTTACCGTTGGGGTGTCGGTCGCTGCGGTATCTAGGATTTGATAATCCTCGCCCGCTTTGAAGCGGCCGGGTTTGGCGGCGGGGACGTCGATCGCTTCTGCTGGCTCAGTTTGGGTTTGAGTTTGCGTCGTGGCCTGTTGGCTTGTCGACTCGACGGTTTCAGGCTCAGAGCAGGCCGCAAGGCCGAGTACGAGCAAGATAGGAAGCAGTTTTTTCAGCATCATTGAATGACTCTCCGTTATCGGTTGAACGCTTACGGGTACAAGGTAAGCGATGGCGCTTGTAAGGCGGCAAGCTGCTCTTTAAAAGCAAGCACCTGACTTTCCCAGTATTTTGCCTCAGCAAACCAGGGGAATGCACGTGGAAATGCCGGGTCTTGCCAGCGTTTTGCTAACCACGCCATATAGTGCACCATTCTCAGACCACGTAAGGGCTCGATCAGTTGCAATTGGTCAGCGGGAAATTCACTAAACTCACGATAGCCTTCGGCAAGGGTATCAAGTTGGGCCAGCTGATCGGCACGGCTGCCGTTTAAAAACAGCCACAGATCTTGAATCGCGGGGCCATTGCGGGTGTCGTCAAAGTCGACAAATAACGGGCCATCGCGCCATAGAATATTGCTCGGGTGGCAGTCGCCATGCAAACGGATAATCGGCCAGTTGGTGTGCCATCTTTCGCTAATGGCATCGATCAGTCGGTCAAGATCGGAGAAAAAGGTCGATTTAATCCCATCGGGGATCAGGTTCGCATGGGTCAATGCTTGGCGAGGTTGGTAGAGGTGGGTGTCGAGATCAAATCGCGCACGTGCCTGAAAAGGTCGAGCGGCACCGACTTGGTGAATACGGCCAAGATAGCGGCCAACCGCTTCGAGCTGGTCCCAGTTGTCGACTTCAAAGTTGCGCCCACCCACGCTGGGAAACAATGCAAAACGGTAGCCGTTGAAATGAAACAAGCTGGTCCCGTCGAGAACGAGTGGGGCGACGACGGGAACCTCCGCGTTGACTAACTCTTGGCAAAACGCGTGTTCTTCAAGAATTTGCTCGTCTGTCCAACGCGCAGGACGATAAAACTTCACCACGTAGCGCTTGCTATCATCGGCAACAAATTGGTAAACCCGATTCTCGTAGCTGTTCAGTGCAAGTAAACCCGATTGTGGGTAAATCCCTACCGACTCAATGGCATCCAGTTGATGCTCAGGGGTGAGGGCGTGAAAATCAAAGCCAGGTTCAGTCATGGTTTGCTACTCATTCAGCACAGAAGTGTCATGGTAACAAATAAAAAGGGCGCTGCATGCGCCCTTGTTACCAATCAGCTGAGTGGCTGATTAAAGGTCTGTAATAAAGCGGCTTTCCGCTTGGACCTCTTTTTGTTTGTCGCCCGATGCACGCTCCATGACAAAAGTGATGTCAGCAATGCGTTGGGTCATCTCGTAGGTGTCTACGCCTAAACTGATGGGCAGTGAGAACACTTCTCCCGCTTGCACTTTAACGGTTTGTGGGCCGTACCATTGCACGTCTTTTAGCCCTTTCACCGAGAGGGTATAGGTTTCATCACTTTGGGTCTTATTGAGGATTTTCAGCGTGTAAGTATTCTCAATCAGCCCTTGATTGTTGACGCGATACAGCTGGTTACGGTCACGAATGACATCCAATTCCATGGGCATCACGGACATGGCTAAGTAGATAAACATAGCCGTGACAATGGTCATAACGACGCCATAACCGACCAGTTTGGGTCGCATAACTGCCGTCTTCTTCCCTTCAAGCTTATGCTCGGTGGTATAGCTTATCAGTCCGCGTTCATAACCCATGCGGTCCATGGTTTGATCACAGGCATCAATACAGGCACCACAGTTGATACATTCATACTGTAGGCCATCGCGAATATCGATGCCGGTTGGGCAGACTTGAACACATAAATTACAGTCAATACAGTCACCCAGCCCCAACTCTTTAGGATCTTTTTTACGTGGACGTGGGCCACGTTTTTCACCCCGTTCGACATCATAGCCGACAATAAAAGTGTCTTTGTCGAACATGGCAGATTGGAAACGTGCATAGGGACACATATGGATACACATAATCGAGCGCATCCATCCCGCATTTCCGTAAGTACAGGCGGCAAAGAAAATCACCCAAAAACCGACCCAGAAACTGGTATCAAAGGTGACTAAGTCCACCGCCAGCTCGCGCATGGGGACAAAATAGCCGACAAAGGTCATGCCCGTAATTAAAGAAATCACCCACCATGCTGCGTGTTTCGCGGTTTTGCGTACGGCTAGCTCAGGCGTCAGTTTTAATGAGTCTTGCTTACGACGCTTGTTGGCGGCGCCTTCGAGCTTTTCTTCAAACCAGATAAACAGGAAGGTCCACACAGTTTGCGGGCAAAGGTATCCGCACCAGACGCGGCCGAGGAAGGTGGTAATAAAAAAGAGTCCGAACGCCCCAAGCATCAACAAGGCTGCCAATAAAGTCAGATCTTGTGGCCAAAGTGTGGTGCCAAAAAAGGTGAACTTCTGGTTGCCGATATCGAGCAAAATCGCTTGGCGTCCTTGATACGGGATCCAAGGAATCGCAAGAAACAGTACCATGAAAAACCAGCCCATGTAGCGGCGCATTTTTTGGTAATAGCCTTTTACCGCGCGTACATAGATGCGATTGCTCGGATTAAAGCGATCGTCGCCCCCTTTATGGGTTTTCGGATTGTATTCTTTTGCGGTCACGTCTTTGACGTCTATCTTTTCTTTGCTCATGACATTGGCGTTCCTTGGGATGTCGAGGCCTTGGTACGTTGCCAGACCCTGTTTATCGTTGTGACGCGTGATTATAGCGTAGCCAGATTCGCGAATACTCTATCAGTGTCATAGTTTGCGAAACAGTCACAAACTAGAACAATTCCAGCTATAACAGCGCTCTATGTGTGCTCCCTGCCTCATTCCGCTTAAGATTGAATACCGCGAGCACGCAAGATAGCGGCTTTGAAGTCCTCTTCGCTGTCTTTTGCCAAGCCGGGAATGGGGGCAGTTTTATCCTCTAGTCGCATTTTGAGTTGATAGATCAAGGTGTCGTCCGAGATGTTATCCAGTCCGTCTTGATGACCAGCCTCTTGGGCAATGACAGTGAGCATCTCGACCAGTGAGCGCTCCGGCGTTTTCTGCCACGACTGATTTAACAGCTCGAGCAGTTCATTGATGCGATGGCAATTCATAGGTGTCCTTTATATGTGGCACGTAAAAAACACCATTTTGCCCGAGCGTATTGGGCTGAAACTTAGCCAAGATCAAATAAGGCGCAGGTGAGGATTAATTTATCGGCATCACGCGATTGCGGCCGAGTTTCTTAGCGCTGTATAAGTGCTTGTCAGCACGATGAATGAGATCTGACGCAGACTCACCCGTTTCATTATCGTACTCCGCAACGCCAATCGATACCGTGATATGGTCGAGCGTGTTGCCACGGCGTCTATCTTTGATAATCATCCGGTCGATAGCGGTGCGTATCGTTTCAGCAATACGCTTGGCGCCATTGAGACGTTTTTGCGGGATGAGCAAAGCAAACTCTTCGCCGCCATAACGAAAGGCTTGGATGCCATCACGACAGTAATCGCTGAGGCGCTTGGCCACTTGTTTTAGCACGGTATCGCCAATCACATGGCCATAGGTGTCGTTGAGCTTTTTAAAGTGGTCAAGGTCAATCATGGCGAGGCAAAAAGGCGGCGTGAGATTGCTGTCGATATAGGCGGTGAGTTCTCGGTCGAAGGCACGGCGGTTTAATAGGCCGGTTAAGCCATCATGCGTGGCTTGCTCTGTCATTTCTGCCAGCGTCTGTTTGAGCTGAGAGATCTCTTGCTGCGCATCACTGAGCTGGTGCTTGAAGTAGCGGGTTGACTGGGTGAGAGAGTGCGAGTCTTTAACCACGTTACGCACGACCGCGATGGTCTCATCGATAGACAAGCCTTCATCTTCCACCCGCGCAAGCTGTTCGAAGGTACGATCCAACACACTCTGGAAGGCATCGGTGTCTTGCAACGTATCCGACATCGAGTGGCTCATCTCGGTCATCATCGACTCGAGGCTTTGCTTGAGAGCGCTCATGTCTTGGCTGTGTTTATCGGCGACGTGTTTTTGGTAGAGCATGTCGCTTTGCAGCGGACTGCAGGTGCCATGATGCGTGAGCGTGTCGTCCACATCCGCATTGAGTTGAGGATCGGTATCTGCGACATAGGTGTACCACAATGCGTAGTTGGTAGGGGTGGTGGGCACCTTGTATTTCATCATTAACGGCACGGCTTTCTTTAGAAAACCGGTCGATTGTTGAAACTGATCATCCGACATGGCTACGTTGATACTCCCTGTCCGGTCGGGGGCCGGAAAAACACGTTATTATCAGTGTATACCCAAATTTAGGGCGCTGGCAGTGCGCGAGCCAAAAGTGTGTACCTGTAGGCCAGATTGGCCTACAGAGCATTGATTTAGAGAAAGAAAGGACTGGGCTGGAACAGGCGCTCTACGTCTGGAATGTATTTTTTATCGACCAAGAACATCACCACATGGTCGTCTTGTTGGATCACGGTTTTATCGTGTGCAATCAAGACTTCTTCGCCACGTACCACTGCCCCGATGGTGGTGCCGGGGGGCAGTTTGATATCGCCAATTTCACGGCCCACGACTTTGGATGTTGCAGCATCACCATGAGCGATGGCCTCGATGGCTTCGGCCGCGCCACGCCGTAGCGATGACACATTGACGATGTCACCACGACGCACATGGGTTAGCAGGGCAGAGATAGTCGCTTGTTGAGGCGAGATGGCAATATCGATCGCGCCGCCTTGTACCAAGTCGACATACGCACCGCGTTGAATCAGCACCATGACTTTCTTTGCCCCAAGGCGTTTGGCCAACATGGCAGACATGATGTTTGCTTCATCTTCGTTGGTCACCGCGATAAAGACATCGATTTGGTCAATGTGCTCTTCGCTCAACAGCTCTTGATCGGAGGCATCGCCACAAAATACCGTGGTATCTTCCAGCAACTCAGAGAGGTGTTCGGCTCGGGCAGGATCGCGCTCGATAAGCTTAACGCTGTATTGGCGTTCAAGTGCCATGGCTAGGCCTGCCCCGATATTCCCGCCCCCGACAATCATGATCCGTTTGTAGGGTTTTTCGAGGCGTTGCAATTCACTCATTACGGAGCGAATGTGGTTACTGGCGGCGACAAAGAACACTTCGTCATCGGCTTCGATAATGGTGGTGCCTTGCGGGCGAATGGGGCGATCGCGACGGAAGATAGCGGCAACACGGGTATCGACGTGCGGCATATGCTCTCGCAGCGCCGACAAAGCCTTTCCGACAAGCGGGCCGCCGTAATACGCTTTGACGGCGACTAAGCCCACTTTGTTATCGGCAAAACCGACCACCTGCAGCGCCCCGGGATATTCAATGAGGCGGCGAATGTAGCGGGTGACGAGCTCTTCGGGCGCAATTAAATGATCGACCGGACAGGCCTCGCGATTAAACAGCTGATCTTTGACTGCCAAGTACTCTGGGCTGCGGATCCGGGCGACACGATTAGGTGTATTAAATCGGGTATACGCAACCTGACAAGCAATCATATTGGTCTCGTCAGAATTGGTGACCGCAACCAACATATCAGCATCTTGTGCGCCAGCTTCTTGCAGCGTTGAGGGATGACTGGCATAGCCTTGCACCACGCGCAGATCGTATTTGTCTTGCAAGTCACGCAGTCGTTCAGGCGCACAATCGACAATGGTGATGTCGTTGTTTTCACCCACCAAGTTTTCTGCCAAGGTGCCGCCGACTTGTCCGGCGCCCAAGATGATGATTTTCATGTTATTAACTCTCCCTGCTTGGCACTTAGGTCAGTGACTTTTCCAAGCATGCGTAGTAAAAGCCGTCCATGTCTTGCTCGCCGGGTAAAATCTGACGTCCCGGCACCTCTGACGAGCCGGTGCGCAAGTTGGCATCAGGTGTACGGGCGAGAAAATCACGGATTTGATGGCGATTTTCATCGGGTAAAACAGAACAGGTTGCATACACAAGGGTACCGCCCGGCTTAAGCTGCTGCCACATTGCATCCAAGATTGCCGCTTGGAGCGTGACGAGGGCGGCAATGTCGCTATCACGGCGTAACCATTTGATATCGGGGTGACGACGGATCACACCGGTTGCCGAACAGGGTGCATCAAGCAAAATACGGTCAAATGCGGGACCTGAATGCCAAGCGCTGGGTTCGCGAGCATCGGCTTGTTTCACCGTGGCATTAAGCCCCAGTCGAGCAAGGTTCTCTTTGACGCGGCTCAATCTTTGCGCATCGGCGTCAATCGCGGTGACATGGGCGCTCGGTTGGTGCTCTAAGATGTGGCAGGTTTTTCCGCCCGGTGCCGCACAGCAATCAAGAATCATCTCGTCTGCTTGCGGAGTCAGGTAGTCGATCGCGAGTTGGGCTGCGGCGTCTTGAACGGATACCCAACCTTGGTCAAACCCCGGTAAGCGCGAGACATCGCACGGCTTGGTCAATTTGATTGCATCACCTGCTTCAACGAGGCACTCCCCATCAATGCCCGCTTCTTTGAGTAGTGCAAGATAGGTATCAGGGCGATGGTACTGACGATTAACCCGCAGCCACATGGGCGCTTTTTGATGGTTGGCTGCGATAATTGCTTGCCATTGCTCGGGATAGGCTTCTTGTAACCGCTTGAGTAGCCAACTGGGGTGGCAAAACTCGCCGGCGGCATTGGCGGTACTGGCTTCATCTAACGCGGTTTGCTCGCGTTGATATTGACGCAAGATGGCATTGATCAACCCACGAAGTTGAGGGCGCTTGAGTGTTTGGGTGGCGTTCACGGTTTCAGCCACTGCTGCATGCGCTGGGATGCGCATATAACCTAATTGATACAAGCCGACCAGAATGAGGTGATGGAAGACACGTTGTTTGCCTTTCAGTGGCTTATCCATCAAGGATTGCACGATTTGCTCAAGGCGTGGCAACCAACGTAAGGTGCCATAACACATCTCTTGTAATAAGGCCGCGTCACGCGGTGCGATACGTTGCTGGGCTAAAGGCAGTTGTTGTGACAGGGACTGACCCTGATCGACAACTTGATACAGAACGCGGGCAGCCGCGGCTCTTACATTCATGCTGTTACCTACATTGCAGCCAAGTGGCGAGTCGTATGCCACCAAGGGGCGTTAACCAATAAAAAAGGCCAGTGGACTGGCCTTTGAATGACGATGACACGGGAAACCGTGTTCATTATAGCTGTGTACCAATCTCAAACCATTCACGGCGCGCGTTGAGCAGCTCATGGGCTTGCATAGCTTTTTTACCGGGAGGCTGAAGCTGTGTTAGCTGGAGTACACCTTTGCCGGTAGCAACCTGAATACCGTGCTTGTCGGTATTGATCACTGTGCCAGGTGTGGCGTCGACATCAATGTCGAGCACATTGGCCTGCCAGACTTTGATATTTTGCTCTCCCAAGGTGAAGTAGCTGACTGGACGTGGATTAAAGGCGCGAATGCAGCGTCCGATAAACGCAGCATCTTGTGTCCAATCAATTTCGGCTTCTTGCTTGGTCAGCTTCTCGGCATAGTTGGCTTTGGCATCGTTTTGTGGCTCGGCAAGAATAATGCCGTTGGCCATGTCATTGAGACAATCAATCAAGGCTTGGGGCCCCAATTCTGCCAAACGCGTATACAAGCTGGCACTGGTATCGGTTTCTTCGATAGGCAGCGTGGCGATTTTTAGCATATCGCCGGTATCAAGGCCTTCGTCCATCTGCATGATAGTGACACCGGTTTCGGTATCGCCCGCCCACACGGCACGCTCAATTGGCGCGGCGCCGCGCCAACGTGGCAAAATAGAGCCGTGGACATTCACACAGCCCAATCGCGGTGTATCCAATACCGCTTTGGGCAGGATCAGCCCGTAAGCGACCACGACCATCACGTCAGCGTTTAAGGCTGCCAGTTCCGCTTGCGCTTGTTCATCACGCAGCGTGCGGGGTTGATACACGGGTAAGTCATGCTCAAGCGCGAGCTTTTTCACTGGGCTTGCCGTGAGCTTCTTGCCTCGGCCTGCCGGTTTATCTTCGCGGCTATAAACCGCAATCACCTCATGCTCGCTGTTGAGCAGGGCTTGCAAATGGCGCGCGGCAAAATCCGGCGTGCCCGCAAATACAATACGCAGCGGTGTACTCAAAGTGACCTCAGCTTGCTTTTTGGTTAGCGCGTTTGATTTTTTCCATCTTCTGCTTGATGCGTTGACGCTTCAATGGCGAGAGGTAGTCAACAAACAGCTTACCTTCTAAATGGTCAAGCTCATGCTGGACACAAATGGCCAACAGGTCGTCAGCATCAAACTGATATGGATTGCCGTCGCGGTCTAACGCTTTCACAGTCACTTCGGCAGCACGTGGCACCAAGGCACGGGAACCCGGTACGGACAGGCAGCCTTCTTCGATACCGTCTTCGCCACGTTTTTCGATGATCTCTGGGTTAATTAACACCATAGGGTCATCACGGGTTTCAGATATATCGATCACCACGATACGTTGGTGAAAATCCACCTGGGTCGCGGCGAGACCAATACCGTCTTCGTCGTACATGGTCTCGAGCATGTCGTCGACCATTTTTTGGATCTCAGGCGTCACTGCTTCGACCGGCTTGGCGACGGTGCGAAGACGCTCATCTGGGAATGTTAATACGTTCAATAAAGCCATAACGTCTCATAAAAATTGAACTGTGCCGAAAGCGGCACGGGGTAATTGGGTTAATTCTAGACATTTTGACAGCCAATTGACAGCATCAGCATCATCCGTCTGGTGAGGAAGACATTGATGACAAGAAAGCTATTCAATCTCGCCGCCGCTGGGCTATTGGCTATCGGGCTACCAGTACTGGCAGCCAGCTCTGCCGAGAGTCAGCGATATGTGGTTGAACGAGGGGATACCTTGTGGGATATCGCCGCTACCTTTTTCGATAACCCTTGGCAATGGCCTGAAGTGTGGTACGCAAATCCGACCATTAAAGATCCCAATCTGATTTATCCCGGCGATGTGCTCACCCTCACATGGCAAGCGGGGAAACCGACCGTTAGCTATAAGCCTAGGCGTGCGATTGCAGCAAAGGGAGATTCGCCTAAGACGCCAGCGCTGAGCAGTGTCGATCCTATGCTGCTTCCGTACTTACAGCAGGACATGTTGGTTGAAAAGGCGCGTTTGGTGGCGCTGCCTCGCGTCCTTGGCTCGACGGATGGGCGTCAATATCTGTCAGTGCACGATACCCTGTATGTGGATGCGTCGCTGAGTGCTAAGGATTGGCAAGTGTTTCGGGTTGAGAAAACCTTTTTACGCCCTGCGACGTCAGAGGCTAGCGCCGAACCTACCGCGATGGTGAGCTTAAAACATGTGGCTGATGGACGCATCCGTGCGCGAAGTGAAGGGCGCAGTGTGATGACATTGACTCGGGTAGTGCAAGAAGTACGCCCCAATGATGTCTTGTTACCTTTACCCGAGAACACGCATCCGCGCTTTTGGCCCCAAGCGGCTCAAACTGATGCCACATTATTAGGGCATCTTTATGGCAGTGAGTATGTCGCGAATGGTCAGCTTGTGGTGCTTGATAAAGGCGCCAATGATGGCGTGGCAGCCGGGCAAATGTTTACTGTCACTGAAGCCGGTGCCAACGTATTAAATGGCCCTGGTGAGTATCGCTATCAAAACGCCAGTGACAGTACTGCGCAGCCGATGACCGCCTTGCCTGATGTGACGGTGGGACAAACCATGGTGGTTCGGGCTTATCCGTGGGTCAGTTTGGCGGTGATCACCCAAGCGCGTCAGCCAATTAAAGCCGGCATGCATGCGGTGCCACCGTCCCCTCAACTGGCCTATGCGCGATAAATCCCTGCGAGGGTGGTTGATACTGACCCAAGTGCCGCGGTTGCGCGTTTCTCAGCGACGCGCGCTGTTGGCCAAAGTGCCCATCGATGCGTTGAGTGAGCAAACTGCTCATGATCTTGCCGCGGTTGGCTTAACCGCGGAGCAATGTCAGGCCGTCACGCATCCCAATCATGCCATGATTGAGCGTAGCCTTGATTGGGCGAGGCAAGAGAATTGCCACCTGATTGGCTTTGACCACCCAGCTTACCCTGCATTACTCCGAGAAATCGCACGGCCGCCTTTGCTCTTGTATGTGCAAGGCGATCTGACTTGTTTGGCGATGCCTCAATTGGCGATGGTGGGCAGTCGTCACGCGACTCCGCAAGGTTTAGAAACGGCGTATCAATTTGCTAAACAACTGGTTGAGCATGGTGTTGCGATTACCAGTGGGCTTGCGCTAGGTATCGATGGGCGGGCACACAAAGGTGCTCTTGAAGGCCACGGCAAGACATTAGCGGTGCTAGGAAGCGGGCTTGCCAATGTGTATCCTGCACGACATCGCGCATTGGCTGAGCGGATTGAAGCACAAGGCGCACTGGTCTCAGAGTTCTGGCCAGAGGCTCCGCCAAGGGCTGAGCACTTTCCGCGCCGCAATCGACTGATCAGTGGGTTATCGGCAGGCGTATTAGTGGTAGAGGCCGCGCCACAAAGTGGATCGCTGATCACGGCACGTTATGCACTTGAGCAAAATCGTGATGTGTTTGCGATTCCCGGGCCCATTGACCAAGTCCAGTCGCGTGGGTGCCACCAATTGATTAAACAAGGGGCCACACTCACAGACTGTGTCGATGATATCTTGCATGAAATTGATAGCCTGATAAGCTTCGCCGCGTGTCAACAAACCGAATTATTTAGTGACGCGCCTAAGTTAGATACACATGAAGGATTGCCATTTCCTGAGCTGTTGGCTAACGTAGGTACTAAAGCGACGTGTGTCGACGTACTGGCTGAGCGCTGCAACCAACCGGTTCACGAAATCATGATGCAGTTGTTAGACTTAGAACTCCAGGGGCTTGTAGCAGCAGTACCCGGTGGCTATGTCAGAACGAGGAGGGGCTAGCCATGATGGACATTCTTATGTACCTGTTCGAAACCTACATCCACAGCGATGTGGAAGTGATGATCGATCAGGACGAGTTAGCAGATGAATTGTCCCGCGCGGGTTTTCATCAAGACGATATATATAAAGCCCTGAACTGGCTTGAAAAGCTGGCACAGTTGCAAAATGCGGATAAACAGCCTTACCTATCAGGCAGTGCCCAAAGCTCGATCCGAATCTATACCGAGCAAGAAACACGCTTTATCGACCAAGAAAGCCGAGGCTTCCTTTTATTCTTGGAGCAGGCTGGGGTGCTTTCACCGGAAACGCGTGAAATGGTCATCGATCGGGTGATGGAGCTCGAGACCCAAGAATTTGGTCTTGATGATCTAAAATGGGTTATTTTGATGGTGCTGTTTAACGTGCCTGGTAACGAACGTGCGTATACACAGATGGAAGAAATGTTGTACGACGCACAAGAGGGATACGTGCACTAACGCTTATCAATGACAGTAAAAGGTGTGAATGAGTAAAGATAACACCCCGAATACCCATGAGCGCTGCCCGGAATGTGGCAGCGCTCTTGCGTTTAAATCGGGCAAACGAGGCCCGTTTCTGGCCTGCACGGCCTACCCAGACTGCCACTATACCAAAGCGTTACATCATGGTGATGGCCATGTAGTAAAAGCGCTTGGCGTGGCTTGCCCGGCGTGTCATCAGGGAGAATTGGTGTTACGCCAAGGTCGATTCGGTATGTTTATTGGCTGTGATCAGTTCCCGCAATGTACGCATATCGAAAAACCGGATGAACCGGATCATACTACCCTCACTTGCCCTGCCTGCCACAAAGGTGAGCTGGTGGAGCGCACCTCGCGTTACGGCAAGCGCTTTTTTGCCTGTGACCAATACCCTAAGTGTCATTTTGCGGTAAACGCACAACCGATAGCCGGCACCTGCGAGCAATGTGGCTTTGCGCTGCTGGTGGAGCGTAAGAAAGGCGGCAAGACAGTACATCAATGTGCCGATAAGTCCTGCAGCGCGATTCAAGGTGAATCGGCTGCAGAATCGGATAGCGAAGGCTAATCGGTTTGCGCGGCGAGAGCTAATGCCGCCGATTTCAAACCGTGAAAAGCATCATCGGGGAGGTAGCTGGCGAGACTGGCTAACTTGGTGGCAAGCGCCGCGTTCGATGTGGCCGTGACATTAATATGACCCACTTTGCGCCCCGGACGAGGCGTTTTGTTGTACCAATGCACATGGGCATCACGATAGGTCGCAAGCGGGACACTGCCTTGGCCCAAGATATTGATCATTGCCGTCGGCTGAATTAACTCGGTTGGGCCGAGGGGTAAGCCGCTGACCGCGCGCAGGTGGTTTTCAAATTGGCAACACGCGCTACCTTGCTGTGTCCAGTGACCGGAGTTGTGCACCCGAGGCGCTATCTCGTTCACCAGCAAGCTGCCGTCTACATCAAAGAATTCCACCGCGAGTACCCCCACATAGTTAAGCGCGCTGGCAATCTTTTCCAACATGTCCGCCGCCTGTGTTTGCAAGGCATGCTCATCCGGGCGCACCACAGACAAGGTTAATATCCCATCATGGTGGTGGTTTTGGGTCAGGCTATAACTGGCAAATTCACCATTCGCGCCACGCACACCAATCAGTGACACTTCTCGGTCAAAAGGGATCATGGCTTCGGCAATGATGGCTTGGCCATCGCGTTGCTCTGGCGCGGTGAGAAAGGCGTCGAGCTCGGCCCATAATGCGTGAAGATCATCGCCGTCACGATAGCGCCACTGTCCTTTGCCGTCATAACCATCCAAGGTGCTTTTGAGGACCAAGGGCGCGCCCAGTGCGTCGACCGCCTTTTCTAAATCAGCCTGTGTATACACCACACGGTACGGTGCATTGGCGACGCCTGCTTGCATCAGCAGCGCTTTTTCAATTTGGCGGTCGCCACCGGTTAGAATCGCTTGGGCACTGGGGCGTAACTTCCCGCTTTGCTCGCATTGGTGCAAGATATCAGCGGGGATATGCTCAAATTCCGCGGTAATAATATCTGCGCCGGCGATGGCCGTATTGAGGCCGTGCCCCAGTGGTTGCAGCGTCAGTGGGTGAACAATGTCGCCACTACGCACATCATAGGCGCTGACGATAAGGTTGAGCGGCGCGCCGGCCAAGGCCATCATCCGGGCCAGTTGTCCCGCGCCTAACACCAGAATATTCATGGCCTTACCCTTGTGGATTGGGTTGAGCGAGAACGGCTTCAGTTTGCGCTTGGCGAAACGCATCCACTTTTGCCATCAAGTCAGGGTCGGCCGTTGCGAGAATTTGTGCGGCAAGGAGGCCTGCATTCGCGGCGCCAGCGTCACCAATGGCAAGCGTGCCCACAGCCACACCTTTGGGCATTTGAGCAATAGAAAGCAATGAGTCCATCCCCTTTAATGCTTTTGACTGGACCGGCACGCCGAGCACCGGCAGGCTGGTGTGTGCAGCGGTCATCCCAGGCAGATGGGCGGCACCACCGGCGCCGGCAATAATCACTTTAATCCCGCGCTCGGCCGCTTGTTGGGCGTAGTTGGCAAGTAACTGTGGTGTGCGATGGGCAGAGACAATACGGGTTTCGTAAGGGATGGCAAAGTGATCCAACATAGCCGCTGCATGTGTCATGGTAGGCCAATCGGATTGCGAGCCCATGATGATACCGACAGTCATAATACGTCCTTCTTGATGACAAGCGTGAATAAGATAAGCTGAGCGTGACGCGAATTATACCCAGATTTCATCGCAAGGAAAACGTTTGCGTCGGCGGTGGGGGATGAAATTCCGTCAAGATCCCACTGCGTGGATCAGGTAAAGTACGCATATAGTCTCAGTAACAAAGGATGTGAGCGTGGCACACGGTCAATCGACAATTGATAAGCAAGCCGTGAAGGCTTTTTTCCTCCAGCTTCAAGATGATATTTGCCAACAGCTTGCGCAAGAAGATGGTCAAGCGCGTTTTATTGAAGATGCGTGGGAGCGTGAGAAAGGGGGCGGTGGCCGCAGTCGCGTCCTGCGTCAGGGCCAAGTATTTGAGCAAGCGGGAGTGAACTTCTCGCACGTATTTGGCGATCAAATGCCTGCCTCGGCGACCGCGCATCGCCCAGAGCTCGCCGGGCGCTGTTTTGAAGCCATGGGGGTGTCGTTGGTAATCCACCCTCACAACCCTTACGTGCCGACCTCGCACGCGAACGTGCGGTTTTTCATTGCTGAAAAGGAAGGCGCCGACCCTGTGTGGTGGTTTGGCGGTGGCTTTGACCTTACGCCTTTCTATCCGTTCGAGGAAGACTGCCAGCATTGGCATGAGACCGCCAAAGCCTTGTGCGCGCCCTTCGGTGATAGCGTGTACGCTGATCACAAGGCGTGGTGCGATCGCTATTTTTATCTACCCCATCGCGATGAAACCCGTGGCGTCGGCGGGCTTTTCTTTGATGATTTGAACCAGTGGCCATTCGAGCAGTGCTTTGCCTACACCCAAGCGGTTGGAAAAGGTTTTATCGATGCTTACCTGCCGATTGTACAGCGCCGCAAGGCAACGCCCTATGGTGAGCGTGAGCGAGATTTCCAGCTTTACCGCCGCGGACGCTATGTCGAATTTAACTTGGTGTATGACAGAGGCACGCTATTTGGCTTACAAAGTGGTGGGCGTACCGAATCTATTCTGATGTCGATGCCGCCGATGGCACGTTGGGAATATAATTGGTCACCCGATGAAGACGCGCCGGAAGCGAGACTCTATCGCGACTACCTTAAACCGAGGGAGTGGTAACAGATGACCGATCGTTATAGTGTGGTCGGCCACCCGATTGGCCATAGCAAGTCGCCGCAGATCCACGCCGCATTTGCGACGCAAACCCAACAAGACATCGACTATCAAGCCATTGAAGCGCCGCTCGAAGGCTTTGTGTCCAGTATGCAGGCGTTTTTTGCGCAAGGAGGGCGCGGCGCCAATGTGACCGTGCCTTTTAAACAGCAAGCGTATGAATGGGCTGATACACTGACAGAGCGTGCCCGCCGCGCCGGTGCCGTGAATACGCTGGTTAAGCAAAGCGATGGTTCCCTACTGGGTGATAATACGGACGGGGCAGGTTTGGTAACTGACTTACACTACCACCATGTGGCACTGCGCGATAAGCGCATTATGGTTGTGGGAGCAGGCGGTGCAGCAAGGGGTGTGTTGCTTCCTTTACTGGAGCAAGAGCCAGCATTGCTGATGATAGTGAATCGCACCGAGCAAAAAGCCCAGCAATTAGCCGCTGCATTTGGTGAGGCCGGACCGATCGCCAGTCATGCCGTGGATAAACCCATGGCGGCGCCCGTGGATGTGATCATTAATGCGACCTCGGCAAGCTTACATCAAAGCCATCCCCCTCTCCCGCAAGGAGCGATTGGTCCAGCGACCACTGTCTATGACATGGTGTATCAAGCTGGCTGTACAACCAGCAACCAATGGGCGCAACGCCAAGGAGCAGGGCGATGTTTAGACGGCTTGGGCATGCTGGTGGAACAAGCGGCGGAAAGCTTTGCTATATGGCGTGGCTGTCGGCCACAAACCGAACGTGTGCGCGAGCAGTTAAGAGAGGCACTCAGTCGATGAATCAATCCCTTATTCTGGCTGCGGACGAAGCGCAGGTCGACACGGCAAAGGCGCGTGTTTGTTTCTACGGCCAACTTAATGGTGCGTTGTTAACATGCGCTGTCCGCTTTACCACCTTATCCGCGCTCGCCGGCTGTGCGGTGGACACGGATAATGCGCAGGCGATCGTCGAACAAGTCTGGTTTGATATAGAAGAGCAAATGGAAGCGGCCATCGAATCAGAAGCGTTTGAAGCCGATGGCAGCTTGGTGATCTAGTGCTCGCAGCGGTAGATGTCTTTGGTGTCGACATAGTTTTGCGCTGAGCGTGCAAAATAGGCACGCTCTTTGTCAGTGAGGGGGCGAACCTGTTTGACCGGTGAGCCAACATACAGGTAGCCGCTCTCTAAGCGTTTTCCGGGCGGGACTAAACTGCCAGCGCCAATTAGCACTTCATCTTCAATCACAGCGTCATCAAGAATAATCGTCCCCATTCCCACTAGAACTCGGTTGCCAATCCGGCAGCCGTGTAACATGACCTTGTGGCCGATTGTCACTTCTTCACCGATGATCAGCGGGTAACCTTGTGGGTTTTCGGCATTTTTATGGGTTACATGAAGGACTGAGCCATCTTGCACATTGGTCCGTGCGCCAATCTGGATATGGTTCACGTCACCACGTGCCGCCACCAGCGGCCAAATACTCACATCATCGCCTAGCGTAATATCGCCAGCCAATACACTGGATTCATCAATATAGACGCGTTCGCCCAGCTGAGGCGTCATGCCTTTATAAGCGCGCAGCTGTTTTGCCATCACAAATCCCTCTTTATATCGCTATACAATGTCAGATAACGCTGACTTTGGTACCAGTTTTACACCCTAGCGAGCAAAAAAACAGCGAGTGACAGTTTTTTTCTAAAAAACCACTAAAAAGGGGTTGCCAATCTGATCAGCTTCCCTATAATGCGCCTCCATCGACACGGCACACAGGGCAAGCGCTCAACGGCCATGTCTGGGCAAAAAATCAAATAAAAATAAACGCTTGACGTCAGTTTTTAAATGATTAAGATAGCCCACCTACTTAACGCCGACAACGCGTTAGGGAAGTCAAAAAGAGGTTTTGTTTTCGCCGGTTGGCATCAACAAAAAGATAAAATTTCTTCTTGACTTYATCGGCAAGGCGAGTAATATACGCAGCCCTGACCGAGCGAAGCAACGCTTCGCAAGTCAACGCTCTTTAACAATTTGACCTATGCAATCTGTGTGGGCACTCGTTGAGAATAGACAAAAAGATTTATTCGATGARCTGAGTGACCAAACGACAACTTTTAYAGTTGTTCGGCACAGTCAATTCGTTTTTCTCTTYGGAGAKAAACAGTAATCAGTATTCATTGAGCTGAAACTTCGGTTTCGAAAAAACTTTAATTGAAGAGTTTGATCATGGCTCAGATTGAACGCTGGCGGCAGGCCTAACACATGCAAGTCGAGCGGAAACGGCAGTATTGAAGCTTCGGTGGATTTACTGGAC
>NZ_MUFK01000027.1:0-46226 GCF_001996085.1 Salinivibrio sp. PR5 | reverse complement strand
TACGTTATGAGAATAAATGTGAATTCAGCTTAACGTAATGAACTATAAAGGGAATTTAAATCATCGTTTTTCATTTTGTTTTTGTTATTGGCTATGGAAAGGTCAAAGGGTCAGCTTTCGAATGGCCGGCAGACTCTAATAACACCTAACAAAAGGAAGACGTCAAATGGCGACAATCTCACGAACAACAACCTTGACTCTCTCCACCATCGCAGTACTCGTCAGTGCGGGAGTTGCACAGGCGAGAGTCTATCCTGACCAAATTGTGCTCGATACCTTAGGCGATGACCAATGTCGAGCCAACTATCGGCCCTTAACGGCAGACGAGGCAAGTACCCATCGCCACTTTTTGATGGATCGCATGGGGAAATGGCAAATCGCTGGACTAGAAGGCGATTGGGCGATCATGGGTAGCGGCTATAACGGTGAAATCAAACACTACGGCCAAACAAAAGATACATGGTGTTACCCCATCAATGATGAGGGTGAAATTCCGGATTATGCCGCTCAAAGCATACCAGAAGGCACTGAGCTTGATATCCAATATTCCCTAGTCAACAACCGCAGTGAATTTATCAAACCGCTGAGCTATCTCGCACATTACCTTGGTTATGCTTGGGTAGGTGGCAATCACAGTGATTACATCGGTGAAGATATGAACGTTTGGCGTTCTGGCGACCAATGGTTGATTCGCGGTAACAATGATGGCGGGTGTGATGGATATCGCTGTGACGAGAAAACAACTATCAAGGTCGATAACTTCGCTTACACCTTAAATGACAGTGACTTCTGGCATGGTGATGTGGTTGAGTCCGATAAACAGTTAGTCAAAACGATTTCTGCTGTCGCCCGCAACAACCTCGACGAGCCTCAACAAGTGGTGGTTGATCTCAAAGTCGATGAGGCCACCAATTGGTCGAAAACCAATACCTATGGATTTGCGCAAAAAGTACAAACAGAAAACGAATTTAAGTGGCCATTGGTAGGCAAAACCAAGCACACTATTTCATTTGAGGCGAATCAAAGCTTTGCTAACAGCAATGGTGGCTCGAGCAGTGAGCAGGTGACGTTACAAGCGCGTCCATTTGTCCCGGCGAACTCTGAGATCCCTATTCGCGTTGAGCTGTATCGGTCGAGTATTTCTTATCCGTACCGCTTTGGCGCCGATATTAGTTATGACGTGACTTTTGACGGTTTCTTGCGTTGGAGCGGAAACGCGTGGCATTCGCACCCTGAAAATCGTCCGACTTCAAGACATACCTTTACGATGGGGCGCAGCAGCAAGCCTGAGCACGATATCGCTTACCAGTGGCATCATCGTTACATCCCCGGCGAAGTGAAATGGTGGGACTGGAGCTGGGCGATTGAAAAATATGGCTTAGAGAGCATGCAGTGGGCAACAGGGAAGAGCTTGCGTCCGTTCTATTCCTATGTGTCGGGTGACTTTTCTGCAGAATCTCAGTATGCAGGGACCATTGAACTTGGCCAAGCGAAGCCGATTGGCAAAGCGGCTTCCACTCGCGTTAAGCGTTCCATCTCGCCAATGACCACGACTGGCGAGGCAAATGGGGTGGAATTGATTTCTAACTTTGACCCCGATGAACTTGCGAGCCTCGGCTTCGACAATGCTGAGTTGACCATCAAACCGGTTAAATAACCTCAAACCCGCATCCGAAGATGCGGGTTTTTTTATCCATTCAAGATAATCCCGATTAAGAAGAGGACAATCATGAAAAGCAAATGCAATGTCTGGGAAGGGCTTCGCTCCCAAAGTCGTCGTCGTTTTTTAACCCATTCGTCGGCGGCTGTTTTAACCATAGCGGCGGGTGCCGTGTTACCAAAATCTGTCAAAGCGGCACAGTGGATCGCACCAACCACTTCAGCAGGGCTCAGTGAGCTTGATGCGATCAGTTTTTACACGGATTCCTCAGAACATCGCGGTTTAGGGTTAGACCGAGTGGATTTCGAGACGTCCACAGACGAAGCTAACTACCTCGCGCATGTGATGTTTCAGAATATGATGAAGCATAACTTTCGGATCCATCACGGTGGTCTGAGCGCCGACATAGGCGGTGCGGTTGAGCCAAATGACGATGTACTAGCCATGCATGATAATCAACAGTCAGTGAGTGATGTTTATGCGCGCTATCAAACCTACTTTAATGACTATATGGCTGAATACATCAGTCAATATTTACAGTATGGCTACAAAGGGCAAGAGAATGTGGACGTTAATGATCGCCTTGCCTACAACAGTTGGGACATGATCAAAGCGCATGCCAATATCGACTTGGCAGAGAAAGGGGAAATCTTCAAACAAATCATTGATGAGCTTTACGCGATCGCGACAAATTATTGTCAAGGTAATGCACTGGGTCAGTACAAACAAA
This sequence comes from Salinivibrio sp. PR5, assembly GCF_001996085.1. Lineage (NCBI taxonomy): Bacteria > Pseudomonadati > Pseudomonadota > Gammaproteobacteria > Vibrionales > Vibrionaceae > Salinivibrio > Salinivibrio sp. PR5. The sequence continues at coordinate 43,836 of NZ_MUFK01000027.1, read as the reverse complement.
ATGCGTCTTATTGGTTAGATGAGCTGATCGCATACTACCAGCAAGATAGCACGCTTGAGTCGCTGCTTAACGATTGTGCGGTAAACGACAATGCTGATAACCGCTTCAATATTGCGGTTCAAAAGGTGAATGCGACGAGTGCAAAAATACGCACTTTAAACATTGCGGCAGGCCGACCCAAAACCGAGGACGCCCTGCGTGAAATCGAGCGAGTGCTATTCGGCACTGTAATCAACGGTGTCGCGTTTAGTTTGCGCTGGGGGAGTGAGAGTGATGAATATTCCGTGCTCGCCAATGAGGAGAATTTCTTCGCCGTTGCTCGCATTCTGCAGAACAATGACTCGTCTACCCAAAGCCAGTTCTGGCAGCAGTTCTTTAGCAACAACGGTGGCGTACAAACCGTTTGGAACACGTTTAAAGGACTAGGATTACGCGACGAGACCTTGGGGAACGACGCTACTCAGCAAGCGTTGACAAGGCAATATCCTGAATTGGCGACGCCGGTCAGTGGCCAGCGAAGTATGACTGACGTTGTTCTATCCTCGCTGACCTTGTTGCTGGGGGTGGGACATTTCACTTGGGCATCCGCGACAGACAGAGAAGAGTGGGATAGTCCCGTTGAGCTCATCGGGCTGGGAGCCGCATTTATCGAAACCTCGTTGCAAATTAGCTATGAAATCCTCGCGACTAAAGTGACACACTTCTTATTCGGTAAGGGAACCCCCATTACTGATGAACTCGCGAAAGTCATGTCTAAATTTAGTCAGTTTCTAGGCAAACTGACCGGCCGGGTTGCCAAGTTTATGAACGTTGAGCGCCGAATAGCGGAATCACTATTTCTCGGCAAAGTATCGAGTCTGGTGAGTAAATGTTTTGTGGGGCTCGCCTTTATTGCGGTCGGGGTTGCCGGATGGAATCTCGGTCAAGCGATTGCCAGCGGTGATACCGCGGATATTGTGTGGGCTTCAGTTAACTTCTTGATATCGGGCGCTGCATTTGGGCTCGCGGTCGCGGCACTGATGGGGAGTGTGTTGGCAGGACCGCTAGGTATTGTGGTCGCCATCGTAGGGATCGTGATCGCGATTGCACAATGGATTTTCGATGCATTACGTCAGCCTAAGCCCGAACCTTCGCCGATACAGCGTTATACCAATCAAGTGGTGCAACCTGCAGACCTCATTCATGCCGATGTTGGTCAGTATATTTGCCGCACTCGGATATATTGGGATGCGCATACCTGCTTTAGGCCGTTTGATGTCAAGACAATGAATACTGACTGGGAGCACATTCAATCAGTTGAAGATCGTGAAAACCGCAACTATCTAGACGCGATGGTGTCATCTCAGATAACGGGCCGTACTTATTACTTCGGCCGTAATTTCGATTACCCTGAGTTTGGCCGCACCGATCGATTTTTCAACGATGGGTTTACTGATAGCCTAAGCTACGAACAATGGAACCCAGATTGGCAAATAGATCGCTGCACAATAGCAAGTGAATGTGTTGACCGTCACTCGAATAGCCAAGCATTATTTTTATGCGAAAAGAGTTATTCGAAGTATCTGTATTTTACTCAAGGCATCGAAAATGCCCCACAAAGTAGCGACATTATTCAGCTTCCTTCATCTCGCACACAGGACGTTATTGATATTGTTGCGGTGCACCAGCAGCAGTCATGCATCTTTATTGTGGTATGCAAAGACAAGCATGTGTATCAAATCAAAGATGGACAGGTGTCACTCATCAGCGAAGATTTTACCGATGGATACCCGGATGACTACTTCCCATCGTTAACGCTCGTTTGTACTGGCGACATGGTGAGTATCTTCTATACGCTTGATCTGGATGGTGTTGCAGAAGAAGATCGTCGCCTATATCAAACAATTATCGAGCGTGATGAACAACACAACTTTACTCAGGTGCGTTTACTGCAAGATATGCCGCTACCTGAGGGAGCTCATAGTGTGGGACTTCATATTGTCGGTCACTACTCGCCACCAGAAGGGGACAATGACGGTAGACACGAATTTATTCTCGTCACACAAAGTCGCTATAAACGTTTTGGTGCTATCGAACCTAAGCAACAGACCCAAGGAGAGGGGAAAGCGCTGCGCTTATTCGGCGGGGTCGAATTCTATGTGCTGAACTCAGGCTTCCAAGGCTTTTACAAAAATACCTTTATGCCTCGATAAACACTTATCTACCGCCGTCACGAACGTGGCGGCTTTTTTCCCTTTTGATTCATGACTGCGCTCTCACTCCTGTTATGTGCTTTCTCGGTATCCATCCTTTGACTAGGGTTAATAATGTGAAAGAACAAAAAGACGGAGTGTGAGTATGAAAAACTGGCTACTGGTTATAGTGTTCTATGCTGCCTCAGTGGGTCCTTTATGGGCTGCCGACGTCCTTTTGATTGAGAGCTATCACAAAGAATATGGCTGGGATGAAAGCTACATTCGTGGGCTCGAAAGTACGCTTGGCGATGATGTGACCTTACATACCTTTGAGATGGACACTAAACGTTTACCGAAAGCCGATTATGACAGTCAAGCTGATAAAGCCTTCGCTATGTATCAACAGGTTGCGCCAGATGTGGTGGTACTGGGCGACGATAATGCGTTGGGCTATATGTTACCGCGTTTACAAAATGAGGATATTGATATTGTATTTTTAGGTATCAATTCTAACCCACGTCGGTTGATGGCCAAATATAGCGGTAAGGCGAGAGTAACTGGTGTGCTCGAGCGCCCGCTATTTGCGCGCAGTATGCGAGAGATTGGGCAAATGTTGGGTAAAGACAAACTCATCGTCAAAATCATGTTTGATGCAGGGACGACCGCGACCATCGCCACCGACCATATCAGTAACCAATATCAAAGTTTGAAGAGTAAACTGGGGATTGATGCCACGATTGAAAACCATGAGACGTTTGACGCGTGGAAAGCCTCAGTCAAAGACAGCGATGGCTATGACATCATCATTGTGGGGCTCTATCAAATTATCCGTGATAACGATGGCAATGTCGTCGATCCGGATAAGGTATTAGCTTGGACCAACCAACATAGTGCGATCCCTTTATTTGGCTTCTGGGACTTTTCAGTGGGTAAAGGCCAAACCGCAGGAGGGGTAGTGTTATTTGGTGAATCGCAAGGGATTCAGGCGGGAGAGTACGTCAATCGAATATTGGCTGGCGAAGAGGCGTCCTCTATTTCGGTGATTCATGGCAAACAAGGACGCGCCATATACAGTGGAGTCGAGTTTGCTCGCTGGGGGCTTAATGCGCCAAGTGGCTGGCGCAATATTGATTAATCGTGGTGATTAAGCGACTTTATCAAGCGTGCAGGCGTGCCACCGTAAAGGCTGTCAGGTGGCACGTCGTGCTTAACCACCGCATTGGCGGCGATGACGCTGCGAGCCCCGATGGTGACGCCTTGACAGATTACCACGTTACCGCCAATCCATACATCGTCTTCGACCACAATGGGTTTACACCATGTTTCCCATTTTCGACGGCTTCGATAATCGAGAGAGTGGGTGGGAGTGTAAAACTGGGTATTGGGGCCAATTAGCACATGGTTGCCAATCGTGATCGGAGCGCCATCCAACATAGTGACATTCATGTTGATTAAGGTATTGCTGCCAACCTGGATGGTCTCGCCAAATTCACAATAGAATGGCGGCTGGATCACCGAACCTTCGCCGATGGTGTGTAATAGCGTGTTGAGTAGTTGCTTTCTTGTTGCAGTCTCTACGCTTTGATTGAATGCTTGCAAGGTTCGTGTGGCATGGTCTCGCCGGATATCAATGGAGCCATCGCTGTCATCAAACACAAGTCCTTGGCACATTTTTTCCCATTCGGTCATGGTTTCTCCTTATTATTTGTGCATGTCGTGACAAAGGTAGTCATCAAGGCATTATCTCAGTCTGGATGGGAGAGAAAACAGCAATCATCCCTCGAGTATTTTTCCTCTTTCTATGCTTTTTTACCCTTTCTATGGCTATCAAAAAAAGCGCCACTCGGCGGTGGCGCTTAATAACATGGTGCTTAACGCTTAACGCTTAACGCTTAACGCTTAACGCTTAACGCTTAACGCTTAACGCTTAACGCTTAACGCTTAACGCTTAACGCTTAACGCTTAACGCTTAACGCTTAACGCTTAACGCTTAACGCTTAACGAAAATAAACACGCACATCGGTTTGGCTACGGCTTCCATCACCTGCAAGTAGTAAGTGCAGACGCTGCTGGTCACGTAAATCAACTTCGATGTACTGGTTGCTGCCCGGTGCGTCTGAGGCTGCTTGGTTTTGTGCTTGCGTTGGCCAATAGTCCTCGGCAGCGAATACGCTCACATCTCCAGCGTCACCATCCGCCATGACCCACACTTGCGCCTTGGTTGCTCCCGCAGGTACATCGGCATACAGATAGCGACGTTGATAAACGCTAATACTGTTTGGGCTAGCGACGTTAAGTTGCATTGGGCGCAAGTCATCGGTGCCTGCCGGTGTCTCAGGCTCTGGTTCTGGGGTTGGTTCGGGTTGCACTAGGCCCTCAGCATTCACTTTGACAGTGACATCGGTAAAGTCACCGCGACCTGTGACACTTAAGGTATACCGACCCGGTTTCACATTATTAAGGGTCACGGTTTCATTACTGGTTTGGTTCCACTCGGTGGCGTCAAAATCGTAATAGTGCGCTTGACGGCCTTTCGCCACGTACAGATCCGCGTTGCCCTGTCCTTCGATACTAAAGGTCAGCGCACTGGCAGAGTGGGCGAGATCAATTTGATACAGGTGCTCACTGTATGCTTGACCGCTAATGGTGACGGTTTGACCGAGAGACAGTGTTGTTACTTCTGGCTGCTCTGGCTCGGGATCAGGGTCTGGACGCGGTGGTTCACCGGCATCGGTGTCTTCCAAGGTGGTCAGCCACTGCGCAAATGCCTGATCATAACGCTGACCATAGTCTTTGACTAAATTTGCCCACTGCTCGAATTTCCCGGTGCGACCCGCATCAAGCAATGTTTCCACTGCCTCTGGGTGCTTTTCAAACAAGAAGCGTACCGCCAAATAGCCCCAACGATAGATGCGATTAACATCATTCTGATAGGTGGTGGCAAAAACGTCACTGAGCGAGTAGCCGCCTTCTTTGCCCAAGCGTATTGCTTCGGCATAGTCATCACCATGGGCCATATACTCCGCAAAGCCTTCAAGCCACCAGACGGTATGACCGTGACGAAGCACGTCATTGAAGTCGCCGTACATATTAAAGCGGCCATCCAGATAGTGAACGTACTCGTGTTCAAGGTTCCAAATGGAAAGCGATTGGCCATTATCATTACGGTAAGCAATAAAACGGGCTTGGTTGTCTGGGTCGGCAGGGTTTCCTTCTAAATATTGACCACCATTATCCGTCGAGTTACCAAACAAAAACGAGGAATAGGTTTTGTAGTCGGAAGGGTTATCAAACACTACGACTTCAACGCTGTCATTCCGATCGTCGGCGACCGCTTGATAACCTGAGTTAACGGTTTGATGGAAAGCCACTTCTTTGTTGTGCAGGCTTTCACATGCCTGTTGCGATTGCGCTTGCGTCATGCTTTGTGAACGAATGATCGCCGGACCGTCACATTGGTGACGATAAGGCATTACTTTGGCTTCCAGCGTGGCTTTGGCATCAGACAAACCTAATTCGGCCATCTTATCGGACGCATAAGCATCCACCATTTCTACCATGCCCACCCAAACAGCGTCATTTTTTCCGCCCAGCGGGAAACGGGGTAATAGATCACGATAATGGCTAATCACACGATCTCGCACGCTGGCTTGGGGGGCCATCAATAGCCGTCCCATTTCGCGGACCGTGTTTGATACCAATAACGCCCCGTGGTCGCTGTTAGAGAGCTGCGGGTGATTAACGACGAACTGGTAAAGGCGGTCAATTAAGGAGAGATCAGCAGCAAGCACATCGTAAAAGGCTTGACGAGATTGGTGGCCCGCCATGGCGCGGAAAAGGTTATTGAGTGCATCTGCGTAACGGCGTTCGTCTAAGCGGTCTTGTTTCAGATTTTCAAGCAGTTGAATTTGTAGGTCTAGGGTTTGCGGCAAGCGCTTGATGCTGTCGGCCATCAGCGTTAAACCATGTAAAGCATCGGTTTGGGCGCTGCCCTTTGCCGTGGCGTAAGGCGAGCGTAAGAAACTATTGATGGCATCCGCAAGACGATCATCTAGCGAGTCAGAATAGTCAGGACTCGCCTTGTCACCATAGAAGCGAACATAGTAGGCTGCACGTACATACTCAGCTAAGTTAGCAATTTGGCGGGCTTGGTCGTCCTCACCCTGATAATTGGCAATGGTCTGCGATAAACGCTGTGCCACTTTGCTTACAAAAGTTTCTTGGTAGACGTTGCTGTATCGAATAGACGTGGTGTCATACCAGCTGGTAAAGCAACTGCGTTCAGCACTCATAATGGTTTGAAGCGGCGTGTTGCTGGCCGCTAAATCGGCAATGTTACATTGAACATCAGCCCATGCACTGGTGCTGCTGAATGCGGCGAGGGCCATCAGTGCTGATAAAGGTTTAGGTCGGGAAGGGAATAATGTATACATTTCAGGCTCCTAGATATAATTAGGCGGAGCCGTTATAACGATTTTACCGATATGGGTGGGTTATAAAGCCCAAAAGTTAGGGCTTGGTTCCGTTTTCTTTGTTTATATTGCTATTTTTGCACCAATATTCCCCAGAAAATATGGCACTAGGCTTCTTTCTCGCGCAGATGCAACTTCGCGATCCGTTTGGTAACGGTATAAACACGTTTGAGCGACTCGGTCCACTCCATCTCAATGCTAAATAGCTGTAAGCGATTGGCATCATCTTCTACCAGACGCTCAGCCTGATGGGCGAGAACTTTATCAAGCAGTGCATTTAGCTCGCGTTTTGTATGTAAGACCTGTTTGGCACGCTTATCATCGCCTCGTCGGATCGCATTAACACAATCTAGCAGCGCGTGAGTCACTTTATCTTGCATAGCATCCAGCGTCGTACGCATCTTATTACTGATGGTGATATCCGCATTGAGGGATTTTTCCATTATTGGGATCAGTGTGTTAGTGATCAGATCCGCAATGCTTTCCAGTTGGTCGGTCATGCTAATTAACGCCATTTGACGTTGGCTTTGCGCGTGACTAAGTGGCTCTTTACGCAGCCTGCCTAAATAAAACAAGATGTGTCCGTGCAGGGCATCGACCTGATTTTCGATTTCATCAATTTGTTTCAATGCGGCGATCGCTGCGTCGCGTTGTGGCTGGCTTGCCAGTTTTGAGGTAAGTGGCGGCAAGGTATTCATCATATTACAGACCCGCCGTCCAATACGGCCGATCTCAAGTTGCGCCTGATCCATCGCAATATCCGGCGTCAACAATAATTCTTTCGCCAGATATTTTGGCGTGATGATGGGCTGGTCGCTGCTGAGTGGTTTTTTCGAGCGTGGCACAATTTTTTTCGCTAGCCAAACAAACCCACCGGCGAAAGGCAACATAACCAGTGTGTTGACTACATTAAATAATGTATTGGCGTTGGCAATCTGCCGCGGCAGTTCAGCGCCCAAACGATCGACCCCTGTCAGTTGGGGATAAGCTGGGGAGAGCGCGACGCTCCAATCACTTAATAGCGAGATCAATGGCAGCCAAATCATGACGCCGATGATATTAAAAAGAACATGAATGCTAGCGGTTTGTTTGGCTTCTCGGGATTTTCCGATAGCGGCGAGAAGTGCTGTCACGCAGGTACCCACATTGGCGCCCATCGCAAGGGCAATACCGCTTTCCAGTGAAATAAAACCTTGTCCTGCAAGGACAATCACGATCCCGGTTGTTGCTGAGGACGACTGAACTAATGCGGTGAACAGAGCTGCAAGTAAGATCGCGAGTAGAGGGTTGTCCATGGTCGCCATCGCGTCGATAAAGGGCTGATAATCTCGCAGCGGTGACATGGCATCGCTCATCACATTCATACCCAGAAAAATCAAACCTAGGCCGAACAGCATATTGCCGTAGTGTTTGGCTTGGTCGGCTTTGGCGATAAACTGAGTGAGAAAGCCCGCAGCGACCATCACGTACGCTGCTTTGGTGATCTTAAAGGCAACAATTTGTGCGGTAATCGTGGTACCAATATTGGCACCCATAATGACCCCGGTCGCTTGGGCAAGTGACATCAGGCCTGCTGAAATAAAGCCAATCAACAAAACGGTGGTGACAGAAGACGATTGAATCGTCGCAGTAATGCCGGCACCGGTGAGCACGCCGGCGACGCGATTGGTAGTCAGTTTGGCGAGAAAGGTTTTTAAGCGGCTACCGGCGGCGTTTTTTAGGGCATTAGACATCTTGTCCATACCATAGAGAAACAGCGCCAGCCCACCGAGGAGTCCCATGATCATACTAGGATACTGAATGTTCTCAGCATTGGCTTGCGCTGCCCAAACGAGCGGGGGACACAATAAGAACAGCAGCACCACAAGCTTGGCGCGAAATGTGTTAGAAAAAGTCGTCAGATGCATTCAATCTGCCCAATTATCTGATTATTGCCAATAATCATTAACATAGATGTAAAGAAGCAGTAATGCGAATGTCACTTTCAGGGAGAGGGCAGAATCGTGGCGTGATCACAGTCGTGAGGAAATGGTGTGCGAAACTCTCATAAAAAAGCGGCCAGCCGTGGCTAGCCGCCAATCACAAGACAGTAATACTAACCTTGGCAGCTTCCTTGATATTGCCAAACCCATTGGTTCGAGAATGGATCAATGCCCCAGTTATCTTGCGTCGCTTGGAACAGATGCCCTTGATATTGAACGCTGACGCCGGAGTAGTAATAGTTGTAAGTTCCCCAGCTAGGGACGTTGCTACAGCGGTTTTGCTCGATACCACGGTCATCAAGGCGTGCGATCACGTTTGTGGAGTAGTCCACCGTGCTGGTGACAGTGACATACAGATCCATGCCCTGAATTTCACTAAAACCGCAGTATTCCTCGTTACCTGCGTTAGTGGACGCACAGTCATGATCTTCGGCACTCGCTGGACGGCCAACCGCCGTATATAACTCAACGTCACCCTGACCACGATATGTTTGTAGCCATACCGTACCGCGTGGCGCATTCTTAATCACAAACTGGTGAGCCGTGCCTGCGTAGCCGTGAAGCTCCACCGGCTGATCGAAAGTGAGTGGTACCACTTCAGGCGTCGGTTGCGGATCTGGATCTGGGGTAGGGATTTCACCGGTTCCTTGGCAGCTTTGGGTTTGGATGCCAACTTCGGCAAAGGCTTGGCTGACAGCGCCGGCTGAATAGTTTAGCGCTTTCGCGGCTTCACATACGCCATCAGCGCCTTGTTGGAAGCTCGAGTTAGGTTGCCAGTACAATTGGTTGGCAGTGGCAAACGCGGTAAACGCTTTTTGGATATTCCACTCTGCGCTGGTGGCAAGGTGGTAAAACGCTTTGTTGAAGATACCTGAACTAAAGTGCACGTCGATGCCAGGATAGTAACGGTTAACATGACCAATGGAGCGCCCATCTTGGCTTGGATTGATGAAATAGCGCATCGCATCGCTATATTTCATCACGTTTTCACCCATTTTCCAGTTGAAGTCGCCATAAACATACTGGCCGAGTGCCGCAGCGGCGATATCGGAGAAAGACTCGTTCATGCCTCCCGACATGCCGCGATATTCGAGTCCTGAATTTTGTTCAGTAAAACCGTGGCTGACCTCATGGGCAATCACATCCCACGTGGTTAACGGATACATGCTGCCATTACCGTCACCAAAGGTCATTTGCCGCCCATCCCAAAAAGCATTGCCATAGCCCTGACCATAATGAACACGCATGGTGAGCTTTTGACGGATAGGGCGCACGCCGAGCCAATCTTGATACATTTCAAAGACTTTTTGTCCAAAGTACTGCGCATCGTTCATGGGTGCATAGGCGCCGTTGACTTGACGGTAGGTATTCTGCGGACAATTGAATTGATGAACGCTTCCGCCCCATTCCTGATTGTTCATGTTGACTGTCACAACGTTGGGACTATCCATTTGACAGTAGCGGTTGACTTCAAAGCCGCCCAGTTGGGTATTTGGGCCGAAGGTATAGCGTCCACTTTTTTGGTTACCACCGGGTCCGCCGGCTTCTAGGTGCGCGATGCCTTCCCAGCTGTCCAAAATATCTCCCGATTTTGCATCGACGATTTTCATTGGACGCGAAGGATGACCGTTATCACTGGCAAGGTAGTCAACTTTGTAGACGAGACGCGCTGTTTGTTGTTCATCTAACCAGATCAACAATTCTGTGTTTGCATCCGATTGGTGAAAATGACGAGTACCTTGGCTTGTCTGGCCTTGAGCAATCGCAATGGCCTGCTGTTGGTTAATCATGGGTAGCGTGCCACCAATATCTTGTTCGATATCAGTGACAACGTCACCTTTGACGCTTGGCGCAAAGCCTCGTGCGGCGGTGTTTTCAACCACAGAATAGCCGTAAACCGGGATGCCATGGTGCAGTTGCTGTTTACGGACTAGTGATTGATTGCCCACTTGCAGACGCGATTTTTCACGAAAACTGAGTGCAGGGGCTGCTGTCATCGCTGAGCGTGCCGTATTGGCGTCTAGTGCTTGGCTAAGATCCAAATCAGAGGCGTCAACGATGGTGGCGGCTTGAGCGGAAAACGCAAAGGGGAGCAAGAGTGCGAGCGGTGTTTTACGCATAGAATCCTCGAGTTAGTGAGTCAAATCGCCTGTTACTATCCACATTACTCAATAACTAAAAATGTGATCGCTATCAAATTGAGGATCTGGTTCAAAAAATGTCTAGAAAAATGGTACGCCCATTCCATGTTCAACAGATATGGTAAGAAAAAACAGACAGTACGCGATTCAACCAGTTGTTTTTCAACTGCTGTGCTACGCTAAACAGGCATCGAAAGCGCGGGGTTGAGGTAGTGAACGTTGTTGTTTAAGGGTCGAGTTAGTATCGGGCTTATCGTATGGCTGGTCTCGTTCAGTACGCTTGCTGTTGAGCAACCTTGGCAGCAACCGAGTTATATTCAAGATGCGTTTTATCGCATTGCGCTGAAAAGTGAATATGTAGAAGGTGAACATGGTGTTCGTAAGTGGAGAGAATCCGTGCGCTATACCGTGTCGCATGTCGTCAGCGACAGCGAGCTTCACGATAAACTCGTCCGCTACCACCTTGATCATTTGCAAAGTTTGACCGGGATAAACTTTATCCCGGCTTCGCACCCCAAAGCCGCTAATCTGACCATTGTATTTACCAACCACCAACGCTTTTTAGACGATGCGCGGCAATACTTTAAAACCAACGATGTCACCCCATTACGCAAAGCGGTCTGTGCGGCTAATTTTGCCGTTGATAAAAATGGTTGGATACGGCGGGCAGCGGTCGTGATCCCAGTTGATTTGGCGCGATCTAAAGGTAAGTTAGTCGCCTGTGTAGTTGAAGAGCTAACCCAGATCATGGGGCTGCCCAATGACGACGATAACGTGTTTCCTTCCATTTTTAATGATCGCACCCCGGAACAACTATTAACGGGCTTAGACGGCTTGTTACTGCGGCTCTTATACTTGCCGGACATACAAGCCGGACAAAACTGGAGCCAAGTGCAGCCAATCATTGCGCCGGTGATTGAGTCGTGGGCGCGCGATGGCACCATTGCGCAGGCTCATCGCGCGGTAAGAACGGGCGAGTTATACCGCTTGTTGGGTTGGTAATGCGCGAAGGGTTACGCGCTTAGGCGCGCCGCCTATGCAGCGTGTTGATCGGAAAGCACCCGCGCTGCGAACTCCCGCCATAATCGACGATAATACATGGCCGCAGCGGTTCCCTTGCCGATATCGGTGACAGGTGCACAGGTCACGCCCATTTTTTCTACATCGCTACTAAAGGGCACATGGGCATCTAACATAGCAGGGTATTGTTTCTGCATCCGATGCATGGTGTCGACGTGTAAGCGCTTTGTTTTCTGCACCATCGAGAAAAAGGGGTGAATACGCGCCACATCAAAATCATGGGCTATAAAATATTGATAAAGCTGCTCAAGCGTGCGTTCAGAGAGCGTCGTCGGGATCACGGGGGTTAGCAGTTCATCACAATGGCGGAATACCGCATCAGACAGCGCGGAAAGAGTGGGTGGGCAATCGAGTATCACGATATCGTAGTCATCCTTGACCGCTTTAAATCGACGTTTGAAGAGACTTTTTGACCCGCTTTTCTGTGAGGCTAGAAAAATATCGAAGTCTTTAAAATCATGGTGCGCTGGCACCACATCAAGATTAGGGTAGTGGCTGGGTTGAATGGACTTTTTAAACTTCTTATCACGGGTAAAGAAGCTGTCTTGTCCTAAATGCTTGGATGGCTTGAGTTTAAAGTAAAACGATGACGCGCCTTGCGGGTCGAGATCGCAAAGCAAGACGCGATAGCCGCTTTCCGCCATCAAATGCGCCATGTTCACCGACGTCGCCGTTTTTCCCACACCACCTTTGTTACTGTAAACCGCAATAATTTTCATCGTTTTCTTCCCATCCCCATGCGTGAATCGCCATCGTTTTGAATACCATCCATTTATTTTTGATACGGTATGAAATCGATGAAACCCTAGCTACCCCTATGGCTGTTTTATTTAACAATTTGTGACAAAACAAAAAGAGAAGGGCGTGCGAGCTTGTCTTGTTGCATATGAGGCTGAGAGGCGTGTGAAGCCGGTATAAAGCAATCACGTCATATCATTGCTTTGTCCAATCACACAAATTGCTCAAAGTGATTTAGACATTTCGCTAACTTAGACAACACTTAAAGAACGGGATAACCATAGCTGTGCTGCGCGGCATACTCTTTTCGACATGACGTGGTTAGCAGGTATATGGCGTGAGTTAAGCATTGAAGAGGGGGCGACATGGAGTCGATCAAAGTCAAAGATTATATGAACAAGCGGCCGGTGACATTCTCGCCAGAGATGCCATTATCCAGTGCGCTGGAAAAATTGCTGCGGAGCCAACAAACCGGTGGACCCGTGATTGATGCCAACAAGCATCTAGTCGGTTTTATTTCCGAGCAAGATATGCTGCAGCAATTGCTCAGAGACAGTTATCACTGTCAAGACTCCCACTCTGTGTCTGATTGTATGACGCCGAATGCACTCGCAGTGCAATCAGAAGACAGCATCATTAAGCTGGCCGAAATGATGATACCTACCAAGCCCAAGCTCTACCCGGTGGTTGATGACGGTAAATTGGTGGGGATTATCACTCGGCGAGACGTGCTCCGTGCGATCAGCACTCAAATGGGAGAGTGCCTCACGCATCCTGTCTAAATGAAAGACTCAAGCGTCTTGTGCTGTTTCTTTGAGAGGAGAAGCGGCTAAGGCGTTTATCTTTGCGTGCTTTCGCGTCAGGAAACAATGTAATTTATAAATATCACCAGCACGTGCGCTATCCCAAACTGTGCTGATCCTAACTCAGCACCGTATCGGCGATTGGGTATGATACTCGTCATCATACCCTGACGCACTATCTGACAATGCCAGTACAACCTCATTCACTGTCACGCCAGTTCTGGCGCTATACGTTACCTACCGTAGCCGCTATGTTGGTCAATGGCCTTTATCAAGTCATTGATGGCATTTTTATCGGTCAGGTCATGGGTGCTGATGGCTTGGCAGGCATTAACCTAATTTGGCCATTGATCGCGGGTATGTTGGGGGTGGGCTTGATGGTCGGTGTTGGCGCAGGGGCAAAAATAAGTGCTGCACGAGGAAAAGGGCATGATCTCTCAGGAGATCACACGCTAGCGGTCGCGATCGGATTAGTGCTACTTCTCAGTGTTTTTCTTAGCTTCGCACTGGTCGCGTGGGGCGAATATCTACTAGCACTTCAAGGCGCAGAGCAGGTGCCGCTGGCTTTTGCGGTGCAATACTTAGATGTACTGGTTTGGGCCAATGTGTTTACCCTCGGTTCGATGGCGGTGCCTATTTTACTGCGTAACGACGATCAACCTGGCTTGGCGACGCGATTGATGATGCTAGGCGCGCTGCTCAATATTGGTTTTGATCTGGTGTTTATCGTCTGGCTTGAGTGGGCATTAACCGGCGCCGCGATTGCAACTGCGTTAGCGCAAGCGGCGGTGACGCTGGTGGGCGTCAGCTACTTTTTTTCTCGGCGGAGTCGGCTGCAAGTTATTTGGCCTTCATGGTCACAGGCTTGGTCAATCACACGGCATATCTGTGCAATCGGTGCGGCGAGTTGGATTATGTACGGTTATAGCGCTGTGATGGTGGCGGTGCATAATCACCTTTTAATGCTGCACGGCGGAAAACTGGCGGTAGGGGCGTATGCCGTGATCGGCTATGTGGTGATTGTGTACTATTTGCTAGCCGAAGGGGTAGCCAATGGGATGCAACCTTTAGTGAGTTTTTATGCGGGTGCCAGTCAGCCACACTGGGTAAAGCGGTGCTTATTGATGGCGTTGTCTTGTGTCTTAGTGACGGGCGTTGCCTTTGTGGCAGTGATCAATGGCTTACCCAACACCTTGGCACGCGTATTTGTTGGCAGCGGCAATCCTGCCTTACTGGATAGCACAGTCAATGGGCTACGGTTGCACCTGATCCTTCTGTTTCTCGATGGCTTTATTGTCGTTGCCGCCGCGTACTTTCAAGCCATTCATCACGGGCGAACCGCGCTAATGATCAGTATCGGTAATATCGTACTGCAACTCCCGTTTTTGTTTCTGTTTGCGTCATATTGGCAATTGGATGGGGTTTGGCTGGCCTATCCGGCCTCTAATTTGGCATTGGCAATACCTGTGGGGGCATGGTTAGCGATCGATCTGCGACGCCGCCTCCGTCATTTGTCGCCAACAGATGCGAATGTAGGCGATTTTTGCTGAAAATGTCGACAACATTACTCACTGGCTTTGAGGTGAATAACCTTGCTAATTCAATGATTAGCAGCGATATCGACGCATAAAGTTCGATACTTGGTGCCAAAATCACAGATTTCTGCTATTGTGCCGCGAATCAGACATACCGAGGCGTCAAGCAACTGTTGGCGATACTCGCAGTGTCAAACAACTAAAAACGATAAGCAGGATGCTGAGATGTCGTTGGGATGTGGAAGCCAGCATTGACTTCAACGTGAATAACATGAGGTAAAAGACAAAGGTCAAATTGGATTATCAGGGAGGATGTGATGAGAGAAACAAAGAGGTTATATGTATCAACTCAATTCTATTGGTGCACTAGAGTCATTTTTGATCGCCATTGGTGTGCTTTTTCTAGGCCATTTTGTTAATTCAAAAATTCCTGCATTACGTAAATTTAATATCCCCGAGCCTATTGTCGGCGGATTAATTATTGCCTGTGTTATTGCAGTGCTGCATTCAAACGGTATAGATTTTAAATTTGACTTGCCGTTAAAAAGCACCTTTATGCTAATGTTTTTTGCCACTGTGGGTTTAGCGGCTAATTATAAACAATTGGTGAAAGGTGGGTTAAAAGTATTTTGGTTCCTCGCTATCGCTTCTGTCTACATTATTATTCAGAATGCGATTGGGGTGAGCTTTGCATCGATGCTTGGCTTGGATCCACTGATGGGCCTTGTGGCTGGCTCCATTACCTTGTCTGGTGGGCATGGCACAGGCGCGGCATGGGCACAGATATTGACCGATGAATACGGTATCCAGAGCACGCTCGAGATTGCAATGGCCTCCGCCACACTCGGTTTGGTCATTGGTGGCATTATCGGCAGCCCGGTTGCTCAACGCTTGATTAATAAGCACCAATTAGAATCAGAATATGGTCGTGGCACGACGACACATCAGAAGTATCCTGAGTTGGTGACCTATAACGAAAATGAAGAAGACAAAGTAACTGCGAAGAAAGTGATCGAAGTCTTATTCATCTTATTGCTTTGTATTACGGGCGCGCGTTATTTATCAGAATGGGTTAATAGTTTCAATATTCAGTGGTTAATGATCCCGGACTTTGTATATGCCTTGTTTTTGGGTGTGATTGTTACTAATACCCTTGAGATCTTTAAATTTAGAAAGTTGGAATCAGAAACGGTTGATATGGTCGGGACAGTATCATTGTCATTATTCCTTGCCATGGCGCTGATGACATTGAAGCTTTGGAATATTCTCGACCTAGCTGTCCCTTTCTTGATTATTCTGACCATTCAGTCGATCGTAATCGGTGTATTTAGCTACTACGTGACATTTAAGTTGATGGGAAGTAACTACACTGGGGCAGTTATCGCCGGTGGCCATTGTGGCTTTGGACTAGGTGCCACGCCGACAGCCGTGATGAATATGGGATCGATTGTTAATCGGTTTGGCCCAGCGCCTCAAGCCTTTATGGTGGTGCCCATTGTCGGTGCTTTCTTCATCGATATTGTGAATCTTATCATTCTGCAGGGCTACATTTTTATTATTCAGTAAGCCGAACGCGCTCAGTGCTGATCACTGAGCGCACTTTTCTCTCTTTCTTTCCCCACATCACAGCGCTTTCCCTTTATTCAAGCACTTTCCCCGACCCACAACGTAAGACAAATGTGATTAGTTTAGATCATCGCTTGACTCTGGAGTAGGCTCCAACCCTTATAGTAGGTATAAACGTTCGATATACCGTCAATAAGGAGCCGACTATGTGTAAACACTGTGGATCGCATCATTGTCAGCAACCCCATCACCATCAGAATCCGACCACTTCTGCGGTTGGAACCACACAATGTGCACCAGACAGCGGGTGTTGCAGCAGTCATGCGGAGGGCGAGGGTAACGCCGGCGATGATGATCCGGATGAGCATTGCCACGCGCATGCTCAGCGACAAAATGCAGACACCCCTTCTGAGCGTACATCAATCGATTCAGTGAATGCGCACGAGTGGGGCGTGACCGGTATGGACTGTCCGAGCTGTGCCGCGAAACTCGAAAAAGCCATTCTGGCAACGTCAGGCGTAGCGCAAGCACAGGTGATGTTTGCAACGGAGAAACTGCGTGTTACTTATACGGCCGATGCACAGGCTTCTACCGAGCGTGCTGTTGAACAAGCCGCCCAAAAAGCGGGCTTTCCTCTCGTCGCTCTCAACCAAACCCAACCTGAGGTAACCGGATGGAAAAAGTGGCGGCAAGATGCGCTGTTATTCGGGCTAATTGCGGTCATGATGGTGGCATGGGGGCTCCATTACTGGTCTGAACCTTTATCGGGGGCGCTGTTTACTTTGGCGACCTTAGTTGGACTGGCGCCAATCGTGGGCAAAGCGATACGACTGGTAAAAAGCGGATCACCTTTTTCTATTGAAACACTGATGAGTATCGCCGCACTCGGGGCCTTGTACTTGGGTGAGACCACCGAGGCCGCGATGGTGCTGGTACTGTTCCTGATTGGTGAAAGACTGGAAGGTTATGCTGCCTCACGGGCACGAGATGGCATTCAGTCACTGATGGCCTTGGTTCCTGAGACAGTGACTCGCGTTCATGCATCTGGTGAGCGTGAAACCGTGGCGGCGAGCGCACTGCAACCGGGCGATGTGATTGAAATTAGCGCTGGTGAGCGTTTGCCTGCAGATGGCCAGTTGATGGGGGCAATGGCAAGCTTTGACCAAAGTGCGCTAACGGGAGAGCCCATCCCGGTTGATATTGAGGTCGGTGATGCTGTGATGGCAGGCAGCCTTGCGACTGATAAAACGGTCCAGCTTACCGTCACATCCGCACAAGGCGAAAATGCGATTGACCGGATCTTACGCTTAATCGAACAGGCTGAGTCGAAAAAAGCACCGATTGAGCGGTTTATCGATAAATTTAGCCGTTGGTATACGCCGACCATGATTGCGCTTGCCGCATTAGTCGTTGTGGTCCCGCCGTTGTTTTTTGCCGCCAGTTGGCAAGAGTGGTTGTATCGAGGCCTTGCTTTGCTATTGATTGCGTGTCCATGTGCATTGGTGATTTCAACGCCGGCAGCGATCACATCAGGTCTGGCGACGGCAGCGCGTCGAGGCGCACTGATTAAAGGCGGTGCGGCGTTAGAAATGCTCGCCAGTGTCAATGCGGTCACTTTTGATAAAACCGGCACGCTCACAGAGGGGAAACCGATCGTTACCGATGTGCTGACATGGCAAGGTGACGAGAAGGACTTACTTAAGTATGCCACTGCAATCGAGCGAGGCAGTCATCATCCATTGGCCAAATCCTTGGTGCTTTATACCGCCGAACGAGGCATTGAAGTGCCAGACGCACACAACATCCAAGCGCAAGCGGGACAGGGTGTGAAAGGGGATGTCGATGGGTGTCGGATTAGTCTGATCGCACTCGACCGACTGACGGATGACATGCTGACACCGAATCAGCGACACCAAGCCGGTGAGATTGCACAGCGAGGTGTCACGGTGGCGGTCGTCATGGTCGAGGGTGCGCCGCATGGTCTGATTGGCTGGCGTGATACCTTGCGGGGCGATGCCAAGCAAGCCGTCAACCAGTTACGTGATTTAGGTATTCATCCGGTGATGCTAACCGGTGACAATCCGGCTGCGGCAGCAGAGATTGCAGGAGAGCTGGGTATCGACTTTCGCGCAGGCTTATTGCCGGAAGATAAAGTTCATGCTGTTGAAGCCCTAGCGAAACACTATCGTGTTGCTATGGTGGGAGATGGTATTAATGACGCACCGGCGATGAAAGCGGCGCAATTAGGCGTAGCGATGGGAAGTGGTACGGATGTTGCGCTTGAAACGGCTGATGCGGCATTAAGTCATAACCGTTTGACTGAATTGCCCGGGATTTTACAGCTGGCGCGCGCAACGCAGGCGAATGTCCGTCAAAACATTACCATTGCGTTAGGTCTAAAAGGTGTTTTTCTGGTCACGAGTGTCTTGGGGATCACCGGGCTTTGGGTGGCGGTGTTAGCGGACAGTGGCGCGACGGCGCTGGTCACGTTGAACGCATTACGGCTGTTGCGAGACAAGCGCCAATAAAGCTGACAGCGTTTGTCTGCATATGCCGTCATAAAGTGATAACGATCTCTAAACTCTGAAATCTGTAAGGATTGACAGTGTAATAGGTCGATAAAAGTCACATAAATACCCGAAGAATTGGGTATCCTAGACGCATAACAACTTCGAGTTCAGGCCTGCTTTGGCAGGCCTTTAATCATTTGAAGATGCTGCTGACAGCATCCAGCGAGGAGACTGATTATGTCTGATACCCCTGTATTCCACCTTGGCGTTAACCATGCCGACCTACAAGGCGCCACTACTGCGATTATTCCAGGCGATCCTGCGCGAGTAGAAAAAATTGCCAACCTGATGGACAACCCAACCTTTCTTGCCTCTCAGCGCGAGTATACCTTGTACCTAGGTTGGTTAGACGGCAAGCCTGTGGTGGTTTGTTCAACCGGTATCGGTGGCCCATCAACCTCGATTGCGGTTGAAGAACTGGCGCAATTGGGTGTGCGCACCTTCTTGCGTGTCGGCACTACCGGCGCCATTCAACCTAACATTAATGTCGGCGATATGATCGTCACCACAGGGTCTGTTCGCCTTGATGGCGCGAGCACCCATTTTGCACCGATGGAATTCCCAGCCGTGGCTAACTTTGATGTGGCAACGGCCATGAAAGCGGCGGTTGATGAAGATGGCGCAACGGTTCATACCGGTGTGACTGCATCAAGTGATACTTTCTATCCGGGTCAAGAGCGCTACGATACCTTCAGTGGTCGCGTTGTACGTCGCTTCCAAGGCTCGATGCAAGAGTGGCAAGACATGGGCGTGCTGAACTTTGAAATGGAATCCGCCACGCTACTTACCATGTGTGCTAGCTCCGGTCTGCGCGCGGGCTGTGTAGCAGGTGTGATTATTAATCGTACCCAAAAAGAGATCCCTGACCACGCAACGCTTAAAGAAACCGAAGCGCGCTCGATCAAGATTGTGGTTGAAGCTGCTCGTAAACTGCTGTAATTCAGACATTGCGGTATCAAAAAAACGCGGTGCTCATCATGAGCGCCGCGTTTTTTTATGATGGCCAATCTGAGCGCGCGAGTTAGCTGGTGCGAATTGCGACAGTACCGCCGGCGGCGACAAACCAATCATAGAGATGGGTACGTAAATTACCGAGTTGATCTGGACCAATCAGTGCTAATCCCAGATCGGTAGCTCGAGTAATATCGTGATGGCGCAACGGACGGAAGCTCACCAACATCGCTCGCGCCTGTAACCCTCCGAGCAGATCGCGCAGCGACTCTAGCTTGTACAAGGTGTCGTCGCCATCGCTCGACATACCTTTGGTTTTACACTCAATAATATGCAGTTTGTTATTGACCACAGTCGCCACATCAAGCTCGTTACGCACTTCGCGCTCGCCAATCTGGCGATACACTTGCACGGAGAGTGAATTATCTTGAATGGTTGGCATTTCTTTTTGAATGGACGTGACGGTGTAATGCACGTAGCTTTCTAACCATTCACCATTGGCAAAGCGACGCGCTTCCTCACAACTAAAGGTTAGCACCCCATTTTGGTATGTTGCGAGCCCAGCTTCAGTCAGATCGTCAAGCAGCATACCGAGTTCACGGTAGCCTTGCTGTTTCTCGCTTAACGTCACATCAAGGCACTGTTCCTTGCGACACGTGGTGGCTAAATAGTTCAGTGTCGCCAAGCCGGGTCCTAATTCATAAGCATTGCTGGCCCATTTTTCGCCCAAACGATAAATATCATCGGTTAAACAACCCACTACATCTTCATCATGACGCTCACAACGGGCGCCAAAAATCGTGAGGTATTCGGTCAAGCTAATATGGTCTTCGACTTGCTGTTGTGGCAACCCGTCTGGATACAACCAGCACAATTCATCGCTATAAGGTTCAATGACATAGCTGGGCCATTGATAGGTGCGAAAAACTTCATAAGCAGACAGCAGTTGATGACGCAGACCACAGCTCGCGTTAAAAAGGATATCTTCAGAGGTGGTGCTAAGCTGTTCGGCCAGTTGTTTCACTTGGCTTTTTAATTCACGGATATTGATATCATCGGAGATTTCAAAAAACTCGGTTTCGATGCCTTTTGGCGCAAGTACGCGGGTAAGGCGTTCAAATTCTAGGTCTTGCTCAAGGGTGCCTATTAACACCAACTTGCTCACCGGCAGTTGCTGGTGTAACACGGGGGTGACCAATCGGACGGGATCCGAGTCGATGATTCCTACATGAATAGCCATAATTGCTCCAGGCGGGCGATGCGGCTAAACGAGCCGCTAAAAATATAAGTGTATACCCTAGCTTCCAAACGAGTCATTTGGGTATAGCGTTAAGTCACTTCAGGTGGCTGTATTAATAATATCCGGTCTGTATCTTGGGCTTTCAACCGTCAACAACGTAAATTGTTGTAAATTGACGTCCCGCTGACTTAACGTTGGCGTGAAAACCGAGTATCCCCACGCAACGTGAGTATTGGTACACAAGGTGAGTCACCGAAGGCGGGAGCTCGGCCCCGCCGTTAATTATGCGCGACTTTGCTTCAGAGCTTGTTGGCGTAGCGTAAGTGTCAACTGGTTAAGCTCTGGCAGCATGCGCTGAATCAGTTGTAATTGCTGCAATACCATCGTCAGCGGTGTGTTATCGACAGGCTCTACGTAGCCGCCGTGAGTCTGATGCATGTCATCAGTGGTCTGTAACGCCAGCAGTGCATCATGGTTGGTAGGCTGGGCCAGTAGCTCGGTTAATTGGGTTAACCCTTGGTGGATATCACGGTGAAGCTGGGCCACTTTTTGATGGTTGACTTCATCATCCATCCGGCTTCGATGCGCGCCAAGGGCAGAGATATAGCTTAGCATCGCGTTGTTTAAACATAAGAAACGGAAGGTTTCTTCGATGTTGGTGCGATAGCGGCCGGGCTCCGCCAACATATTACTGATCGCGGTAGTCAGCTCCGCATCCGCATTGTGCGCTTGGCGCCGCGCAATTCGATAGGCAAGGGAATCGCGTTTACCTACTCGGTACTGAGCAATCACGTGGGCTAAATAGTCCCGATTGGCTTGCAAGGCTTCTGTCATGATCCCGCGGAGACGGTGCGCTTGCCAGTCGGGCAACACATAACGGACCGCCGCAACGGCAATCAAACAGCCAATAACGGTATCGCCCAAACGCGGTAAGATCACTGCGAAACCTTCCCCGAACTGACTAAAGCACATTAATACTAATAAGGTGATAAACAAGGTGGCTAGGGTGTACTGAACGGTGCGGAACGCGAAAAATAGCACCCCAGTGACGACCATCAAGGCCAATTGACTGCTGGGATCGGGAAACAGATATAAGGCCGGCACGCCGAGTAGCAAGCCAGCCACAGTGCCGACAATCCGCTCTTTAAGCTTACTGCGTGTGGCTGAGTAATTGGTTTGGCAAACGAACTGAATGGTCATCAAGATCCAAAAGCCATGCTCAAGCGAGAGGCCTTGAATCACGCCATACCCCGCGAGGAGCGATAACGACAAGCGCACCGCATGGCGAAAACGCAACGATCGAAACGTCAGTTGTTGGCGAATGCGAAAGAGCATCTCACCAACAGAGCGCGCATCGGGATCAGCCAATTCATTTTCTTGGGCTCGGCTATCAACTGCGAGGTTACTCAAACTCGCCAACTGCTGCTCAACCGTCTCCAGGTTTTTGTATAAAAACTGCAACTGATTCAGCAATGCGGTGCGAGTATGGCTGTCTTGGTGTTTAGCCAAATACGCCATCGATTGCTGGATAGCCGTTAATGCTTGCTGTCCTGCATGATGATGTTGATAGCTGATCCCCAACGAGAGCGCTTGCGCTACCTCACGGCACGCGCGTGCTTGTACATTGAGTAATGCTTCGAAGCGAAACAAAATGTCCGAGTGGAAAAAGTGGGCGGCAAGATCTTGGTAACGATAATGGGATGAGCTAACCCGCTCGTGAATGTCTTGGGCGATAAAATACGTTTGCAGCAAGGTTTGATGCCGCTGGGTCAGACGGCCGCGTCGTGCTCGCGCCAGTAATGATGCTTTGGCTTGGTTGAGCGCGGCTACCACTTGCGCATTTTGGTTGGCGGCGGCGATACGAGTAGGTTGCGGAACCAATTCGGCAACCGGATGGAACAAACTGGACTTGGTTTCCATGTACGTGGCGGTTTGGCGAAAGACCGCTGCGAGCCGATGCTGCACGGGACGGTGCGGCCAAATCACAATCCAAACCAGTGACAGTAACCCGTACCAAAATGCGCCTGAGAGCAGCATCATGGGTTGAAGCCACAGATCACTGCCTTGCTCCATCCCCAACATGGTGTATACCGCCAGTAGCAATGAGGCAAAGGCGATGGTGCCATAACGCTCCCCAATGGCCCCCAGCATGATAAAGCCAAAACTGGAAACGGTTAGCCCTAATGCAAACAGCCAAGGCCAATCGTAAAGCAATTCAACCGAGAAAGAGGCGACCGCGAAGCAGGTGAGCGTCACGCCCAAGGCTTTTATCCGACCCCATAGGTGATCATCCACTTCCGCTAATGCTGAAGCGATGACCCCGAGCACCAGTGGCGTGACAATATCGGTGCGACCAGCGTATCCCGCGTAAAGGGCAACCCCCATTAAAGCGATTAGGACGCGGATACTGTCATTGATACGGTGGTTCGCCCAGTATTCACGTAGCGTCAGTGGCATCGAAGGAAAGCGTGGCAACGAAAAGGACATAAAAACACGGATTAAGCCAACAATGAGGGCAAGATAGCAGAAAGACACTGAAAAACTAAGCGTCATCCGCGCGTTTTCGTGCGCTTTTTAGAAATAGCTTGCGACAAGTCAAATCCATGGCGTGCTATAGGTAATGCGGCGGAAGCCATATTGCTAGTGAATTGATTTATCGAGAGTTGCGCAGTAGCATGCCTGTCATCTTATCAAGGCTGGAAAGCGCGTTTTTACGCACTGACTCATGAGTATGAAACTCTCCGCAAACCTCTGGGCACAATGGCTTGTTTATGGCGACCATTACAGCTTGCAGCTCGAAGATGACGGCTTACTGCTCGAATCTCGTCACCATCGGCAATATATTCCTTTTTCGGCATGGGATGGGCAGCTCACGGTGTCGCGCGGGTTGCTGTGGGGAACGATTTCGCTCACCGGTTATACTGACGAGGGCGATCCGCTGCCTTTTGAGGTTTTTGGCTTGCCTTGGCACCGTGCCCAGCAGGCAGGGCAAACCATTTATCGCAGTTATCAAGCCTATATTGCCCGTTATCAAAAACGGCTGGCGATGATCCGGCCCAGTTTGCTGGCAGAGTATGATGCACTGGTGAATACACCCGCTTATGTTCGCTTATCGCAATTGCGCGCGGCGCAACAAATCCTAGTCGACAAGCTAGAAGGCGAGGGGATCCCAGCCTCATTCTTGGCCAGCTTAGATGAAGTGATGGCAACGACACTGGCACCCGTTTTGCGGGGGGATAAACAGTGGCTCAAGACGCGCAATCAGCAATGGCAAGCGGTGACGCTCAATCAGTGGCAAACTTGGTTTGATCGCATCGAATCATCGCCATTGAATGACGGGCAGCGCGCCGCCGTGCTCACCGATGAATCTCATACCTTGGTGGTGGCGGGGCCCGGTAGTGGAAAAACCAGCGTATTGGTGGCACGCGCCGCCTACTTGATTGAAAGTGGTCAAGCCAAACCAGAGCAACTATTGCTGCTGGCCTTTGGTCGTGATGCCGCTGAAGAACTGAAAACGCGGATAAAGACTAAAACCGGCCATGAAGTGAATGTCACTACCTTTCATGGCTTTGCTCGCCAGCAACTTGCCGAGCACCAAGGGCAGGCGCCGATGATTTCTCCACTCGCCAGTGATGATACAGCCAAAGCGGCGTGGCTGACTCAAACACTTGCCGAACAGTGGCAACAGCCCTCTCCCCGTAAAGCATGGGATAAACTGCATCAGCAACAAACACTGCCGCTTGATGAGAACACTGAACTGACTGCGTGTGCCCATGACAGCCGGTTGCACACTTGGGTTTGGTCGCGCCTTTCACGGGTGATCCAAGCCAATACCACCAAGCGTGCGTTGACCGATAAACTGGCAAGCTATGAGGAGCAGAGTGCGTTAAAAAATGAACTGGCGGTGATTTGGCCATTGTACCAAGCCTACAAACAGGCGCTAAAAGCGGAGAACGCGGTAGACTTTGATGGATTGATTACCCAAGCCACCAAGCTGTTTCAGCAGCGAAAATTCACCACGCCCATCCAGTTTGTCATGGTTGATGAATACCAGGACATTTCGCCGGCACGGTTGGCAATGTTAGAGGCACTGTGTCACGGTAAAGCGGACAGTGAAACCCAATCACCACGCGCCTCCTTGTATGCCGTGGGGGATGATTGGCAAGCCATTTATCGCTTTGCTGGTGCCGATGTCAGCTTAACCACAGAGTTTGCACAGCGTTTCGGTGACAGTGAAATTTGCTGGCTGACCACCTGTTATCGCTATCCGTCTACCTTGGGGAAGGTGGCGCAGCAGTTCATTGAGCAAAACCCCAAGCAGCTCAGCAAACAGTTGGATTATGCGCGTGACAAGGCACCAGCGAAAGCGCCTAAAGTGATCAAGGTGATCACGGACGATACGTTAGAAAAAACGCTGGCAAGTTTGGCTAAAAAGCACGCCAAAGCAGAGCATGCAGTGAGTGTGATGCTGCTAGGCCGCACGCATGCCGTTTGTCCTGACGCGCTAGAAAGCTGGCAGAATGCGTATCCTTCATTGGCGCTTCGCTATACCACTGCACACGCCAGCAAGGGGCAAGAAGCGCACTATGTGTTCATCCTTGGCATGGATGAAGGGGTCTTCCCGGCCAAGCCGCGTTCGCTCTCACTCGATGAGGCGTTACTGGGAAAAAATGAAGAGCCGATTGAGCACGCGGAAGAACGACGACTGTTTTATGTCGCCCTGACACGCGCACAAAAACAAGTGTGGCTTGTACACCAAAAAGGCCGTGCCTCATCGTTTGTGGCGGAACTGAAAGGGTATCAGTGAGACAGTCCCCACACTGTTAGCCATAGACGACATTAGTCATCGACGGACAGTGCGGGGTAAAAGATTATAAGCGCTCGTCTAAATAAGCTTGATAATCAGGGATTTGAATATCCACTTCTTGACCAAATAACGGTGAGGTAATCAAAAAGCTTGCGGTGGCGCGGTTGGTGGCAACGGGAATATTCCATACGGTGCTGACACGCAGTAGCGCTTTGACATCTGGATCATGCGGGACGGCATTGAGCGGATCCCAAAAGAAAATCATCGCATCGATTTTCTGTTCAGAAATCATGGCGCCCAGTTGTTGATCACCCCCCATCGGGCCACTAATCAAAGGGGTGATCGTTAATCCGGTTTCGCGCGCAAGAATATGCCCGGTGGTGCCGGTCGCATAAAGCTCATGCTGACTCAGCACATCTTGGTGTTTTTTAACCCACTCACTCAAGGCGTCTTTGTAGTGATCGTGGGCCACTAATGCAATGTGTTTGCGCGCGGACATGGTGCGAGACGTTTGTTTCATGCTGCTTCCTATTTAAAACATGGCGGTTTAACGTCAAACTGCGTTTATCAGGGTGTTATCGAAGCCTAATTCAATCCGGTAGTGAAATATAGCGTACCGCTGACAAAACCTTGGCATAGCACTGTTTAGAGTGTCACATAATAAGAAAAAACTGACGCATCCAATGAAAAACGTCAGGATTTTCAGTCACAAGTTAACCAAGCACGCAAAAGTAGCGCGACAACCCATCGAAGTGGCAACAAAAAGGCTACAGTTAACTAACAAGGCAAAGGAAGTGCCTAGTCATGCAGGAGAGTTTATGAGCAAGGAGTACGCGTATGTGGGTGACACTGGATTTTGAAGCATCCGGTTTGTCGTTATCGTCTTATCCCATCGAAGTGGGATACGTGTTGCCAAGTGGCGACAGCAACAGTTTTTTGATTGACCCTTCCACCGCCAGTGGGCACTGGAATCACTGGGACAAAGAAGCCGAAACCCGAATACATGGGATCTCGCGTGAACGCCTTTTTAGCGAAGGCATCAGTGTGCTCGATGTATGCCAGCATCTCAACCAGACCCTCGCGCCTTTTGATCATGTTTTGTGCGATAGTCAATGGGATCTGTTTTGGATGGGGCGGCTTTACAAAGCCTGCTACATGCGTCCTTCATTCACCCTAATGGAGGTGAATCAATGGCTAAAAAAGCACAGTGATCTCGATCGGCGTGACTTTAGCCGCGAAATGGAGGCGTTGGGGCCAGCACCGCATCGTGCTGAAGAAGATGCGCGACAAATTCGTCGTGCCCTCGATAGCTTGTTAAAATAGCCCATCATGTAGCGCATTGTTGGGATGTTATGACAGCACCTTCAACCCTTAGGTTGGCACAATTCAACCTGTCTCTAGCGGGACGTCAGGCCGGCGAGATCAAAGCAAAGATGTTAGCGCCCACCCCCAGCCGGCAAATTAAAAACCTCGCCGCGACCTTACAACGTGTGCGGCCCGATGTGGTGGTGCTTTGCGAGTTTGATCATCCGGGCAACGGTGGCGACGATGGTGCGCTCGCCGCATTTTGTGAGCGGCATTTGGCTGAATCGCAACACGGTGACATGCCGATTGATTATCCGTATCGCTACTTGCCTGCCACCAACACGGGGTTAAAACTCACGGTGCCAGTCAGTGAGCATCAACACTTAACGAATGCTCAGCAGTGTCATGGTTTTGGCGACTATCATGGTCAATTTGGCTATGTGATTTTATCGCGTTACCCCATCGAAGACGATGCGATTCGCACTTGGCAGCACTTTGCATGGCATCAATTACCTCACCATCAACTCCCAGCGGAGTATTACACCGAACAAGCACAACAGGCGCTACGTCTCGCCTCGAAAAACTTGGTGTCAGTGCCGATTCTGGTTGGTGATGAACGAATACAAGTGGTGGCCTGTCATCCCACACCGCCCGTGTTTGATGGGCCAGAAAAGCGTAACTGGCGGCGCAACAGTGATGAAATTCACCAACTGATTGGCCTTTTGGATAACGCCGACTGGCTGGTGGACGACAAGGGCGCTCACGGCGGGCTTTCCCCCGAGACGCCGTTTGTGGTGATTGGCGATTTAAATGCAGATCCGAGCTACGGCGATGGGGATAAGCAAGCCATTGGCGCTTTGCTCAATCATCCGCGTGTGCATCCCGAGGTCGCTCTCGGCGCACAGGTGCCAAAAAGTGAGGCGGCACGGTCTCACGCCTTTCGCTTTATCGATGGTAAAGGGCGGGCAATTGCTACCCATAACGGTGGGTTGCGCCTCGATTATGTCCTACCTTCGTGTGAGCTCGCGGTGTTAGCCTCCGGCGTATTTTGGCCTGCCCCTGATGATGCCGACTACCCACTGATTTGTGATAAAAACGGCCAAGAGCATGCGCGTGTTCACTCCGATCATCGTCTTGTTTGGGTCGATGTGGCGCTGAGTTAGCGAGGCTGCGTGTCCAGTGCCACGCCTTCACGCTGACACGCAACTTCTGCAAGGCGCTTAGCTTGTTCGTCAGGTTTTAAAAAGCAGCAGGTTGAGCAATAACTGTGTTCATCAACGGTAAAGATCCGGCAGCAGCCGCCGCGCAGACGGAAGCTATGGGTTTGCAGCACGGTTTGGGTGTCGTTCGGATCGTAGACGGTCACATCGTGAAAACCACTTCGCTTGCTATAAAGCGGGGTGCCGCGTTGATGGACGATCGACAGCGCCGCGTCACGTGCGGCCTGCTCACAATCACGATGTTTACCCACCATCAAAAAGGCAATACAGATTGAATCGGCAACCACTTTCCAAAGTGGCCCCTCACGCATACCGCTTTGTTCCGCGACCGCATCAACGATTGGCGAAAAGTGACGTAATAACGCGCCGTGCAAAATCGTTAGCCACTCTTCTGCCGCAGGTTGTTTCCAGCCAATCAAGGCATTGAGATAAAAATGAGGCTTGTGATACACCAGCTCCTTGCCATTCGGTTTGGTGACACGGGTAGGCTGGTATTTAACTTGCCAGTTATCTAAGTCCAGCGAGGGGAGTTGTCCAGCCTGAAGCCAGCTAGCCAGCACTGGAAGCAAAAACTCATAGGCATAGGCGCCGATAAAAAGCGTGCCTTGGGCACGGCTATCGGCATCGCCATAGGTCGAGTTTACCGCGGCAAAACATTGCGCCAGTCCTTGTGGTGTGGTGAGTTGTTCCCGAAGCGACAAGCCTTGCACATCATCAGGGATCACTGACAAGCCTAATGCGGTGGGAAAAGGGGACAGTGCAACCGCGGCAGGCAGTTGTGGTGCTTCAAAGCTAGGATCGGCCGCGTTCATCAACACTCCTTATGATTGGCGCCTAAAAGGCGAAATTTAGCATGCGCAGCAATCAATTGTAAGAGTGATTCGTATTTAGATATCAAGGCGCTATCGTAACGATTGGGGACAAGGTGTTGTAGAGGAAGTGATTGAAAAAAGAGGCGGAAGGCCGCCTCTATCTATGCTTATGTATGTTTTCCGTGTCATTCACGCCCGCTATACGGCTTGGGGCGGCTGAACTTGGTAGCGTCCGGGTTTATGGTTCATGGCAAGGACGAGATTGGTCGTGATTGCGGCAGCGACCGATAAGCCAATGAGCCAAGGCTCGACCACCAGCAGTGATAAGATCACAATCGAGCAATCCAGCGCCATTTGCACTTTTCCCGCGCGGATACCAAACCGCTGCTGCAAAAACAGCGCTAAGGTGTTAAATCCGCCCAAACTGCATTGATGGCGGAACATCACCAGCATGCCCATGCCGATTAGCCCGCCGCCAAATAGCGCGGCATAAACAGGATGAATGGTGTTGATGGTGAGCACAGCGGTTAAATGATCGGCGCAAAATGAGACGATGCTGACCGCAACCAAGGTACTTAAGGTAAAGCGTTTCCCCATTTGGGTGTAGGCGAGCCAATAAAAAGGCAGGTTGATCACGAAGAAAAGCTCACCAAAACTGAAGTCAGTGACTCGCTGTAAAAACAGCGCTAATCCAGCGGTGCCGCCGGTCAATAACCCTACTTGGTTGAAAAAGAAGATGCCGAGTGATACCAAACTACTGCCGATAAGCAGCGCGAGTGCGTTTTCACGCTTGGAATGATTTCTATCCATATTTGCGTTCTATCCCTATTAAAACGACCGCACTACCATACGCCGCTCTCGCAATAGGTCGAGTCAAACGCCCGTTTGATAACAAGTGAATAACAATCCAATGCGTACATTATCATTTACGTTGTGGTTTTGATCACGATAAAAAGGCGCCGCTACAGACCAAAGTCTAATCTACATTGTCTACAATATTGTTCTATTCTGGCTATATTGAAGTTTTTAGGCGGTATTTATGTCTTTATTGTCGACAAATGACCAATTTCTCGCGCAGAACGCGCAATCGTTGCCTGCTGAGCCACGTGAGCCCRCCAAGTCAGCCAGCCTAACCGAGCAACTTATCGAGGCGATTGTCACCGGCACTTATCCAGCGGGCACTAAGGTATCGGAAGCGGGATTGGCTGCTGCATTTGGCGTCAGTCGAGGGCCACTGCGCGAGGCCATGATGCGGGTCGAAGCCCTGGGATTGGTAGAGCGTGTGCCACATGTGGGGGCAAGGGTAGTGACTCTCACGCATCGTCAACTGGCTGAGATTTATGCGGTGCGAGAAGCGTTAGAAGGTATGGCCGCAAGACTGGCTTGCGCGCACATCACCGATGAGGAAATTGAGCAGTTAAGTGCAGTGCTCGACACCCACCATGCCTATATCGAACGGGTGGACGGGGCGGCCTACTTTCACCAACAAGGCGATTTTGATTTTCATTATTGCATCATCAAAGCCAGTCATAACCAGAAACTGATCAACCTGTTGTGTGGTGAGTTGTACCACTTGCTGCGGATGTACCGGTTTCAATCGCCGCGGGCGCATTCTCGCCCTAAGCAGGCGCTGCAAGAGCACATGCAAATTTTAGCGGCAATTCGCGAGCGCGATGCCGAGTTGGCCGAAATGCTGATGCGTCGACATATTCAGCGCAGTCGCCAACTGATTGAGCAACAAATTGCTGATTGAATAGCAACTGACGAATTAAAAATAGTGCGGTGGTGAGTCCCGCTAAGTCACTAATTTACAAGGAGAATGCTATGAGTGCAGGTGCACGTTTTCGCCAAGCGGTACGCAACAATATTCCGCTGCAAGTCGTCGGTACGATTAACCCCTATTGCGCCATGATGGCAGAGCGAGTGGGGCATCAAGCCATTTATCTGTCAGGAGGTGGAATTGCCAATGCCTCTTATGGCTTACCGGATTTGGGGATCACGACTCTCAACGACGTGTTGGAAGATGTCCGCCGGATCACCGCAGCAACCGACGTGCCCTTACTGGTGGATATAGATACCGGCTTTGGCGGCGCGCTCAATATTGCTCGCACCATTCGCGAAATGGAGCGGGCCGGTGCAGGTGCGGTACATATGGAAGATCAAGTGGCGCAAAAGCGCTGCGGTCATCGTCCCAACAAAGAAATTGTCAGCCAAGCTGAAATGGTCGACCGCATTAAAGCCGCGGTGGATGCGCGGACCGATCCTGAGTTTGTGATCATGGCGCGCACCGACGCCTTGGCGGTGGAAGGCATGGACAGTGCCGTCGCCCGCGCTAGAGCGTACGTAGAAGCAGGGGCGGACATGATTTTCCCCGAAGCCATGCAAACACTCGAGCAGTACCAAGCCTTTGTCGAGCAAGTAAAGGTGCCGGTGCTGGCGAATATCACCGAGTTTGGTCAAACCCCACTGTTTACCAGCCAAGAGTTGGCGGGCGTCGGGGTCAGCATGGTGCTGTATCCGCTCTCTGCATTTCGTGCCATGAACCAAGCCGCCCTCAATGTGTATCAACACTTGCTGGATGATGGCCACCAGAAAAACGTGGTAGACACCATGCAAACCCGTGATGCGCTCTATGACTTCTTGGGGTATCACGCCTACGAACAGCAATTGGATCGCCTATTTGGAAAAGAGTGATCACAGACGCACACTCTCGGTGTGAAAACGTCGGTTACACCACTGGAATTATCGCCACGTTCACGGATTCATGCAGCGGTTGAATCTGATGGCATCAAAGGAAAGGAGCCAATCATGACAAATGTCGCCGTCGCACCCAAAGATAAATCACTCTCCGGCGCGGGCCTTCGCGGCCAAAGTGCCGGCACCACCGCCTTGTGTACGGTGGGGCAAACCGGCACTGGATTAACCTATCGCGGTTATGACATTACCGATTTAGCCAATCACGCCCAATTTGAGGAAGTGGCTTACCTGCTACTCAAAGGCCAACTCCCCAATCGCCAAGCGCTGGCTGACTACACAGAAACCTTGGTCGGCAAGCGGGGGTTACCTGACGCCTTAAAAGCCGTGCTGGAGCGAATTCCTGCCAATGCGCACCCCATGGATGTGATGCGTACTGGTTGCTCGATGCTGGGTAACTTGGATCAAGAAACCGACTTTAGTGAGCAAGCGGATAAAACCGATACCCTGTTGGCGATGTTGCCGGCCATTATCTGCTATTGGTATCGCTATTCGCATGATGGTGTACGAGTCGATACCTATCAGCCGGAGGTGAAAAGCATTGGCGGTTACTTCCTCAAAATGCTCACTGATGAAACGCCGTCGCCACTGCATGAATCTGTGATGCATTGTTCGCTGGTGCTGTATGCCGAGCATGAGTTCAATGCCTCGACCTTTACTGCGCGTGTGTGTGCGTCCACCTTGTCCGATTTGCACTCTTGCATTACCGCGGCCATCGGCAGCTTACGCGGCCCATTGCATGGCGGTGCCAATGAAGCGGCGATGGCGATGCTAGAACAATGGCGCACACCTGACGAAGCCGAAGCAGGATTAATGCAAATGCTCGCCAATAAAGACAAGGTGATGGGCTTTGGTCATGCAATTTACCGTGAATCAGACCCCCGCAATGCGCTTATCAAACATTGGTCGAAACAGCTAGCGCAAAACGCGCCAGACGCTTGGCTGTACGACGTGTCTGAGCGGGTCGAACAAGTGATGAAGCGCGAGAAAGGCTTGTTCCCCAATGCCGATTTTTATCACGCATCGGCCTATCACTTTATGGGGATCCCAACCAAATTGTTTACTCCGATTTTTGTGATGAGCCGAGTAACGGGCTGGGCGGCGCATGTGTTTGAGCAGCGCGCTAATAACCGCATTATTCGACCAAGTGCCGATTACGACGGCCCTGAACACCAAGATTGGCTACCTATCGATCAGCGCTCTTAATCAGCGCGCATTTACCCGATTGAAATCACAGAAGGAATTGACCATGAGCAACAACGTAGAACTGAACCAGCGCCCCGACCCCGATGCCTTATTGGTACAAATTGCTGACTATGTCGATAGCACGCCGATTGCCTCGGCAGAAGCCTACAACACCGCCCGTAACTGTTTGATGGATACCCTTGGCTGCGGCTTGCTGGCGCTACGTTTCCCTGAATGTACTAAACACCTGGGCCCACTGGTGCCGGGCACCACAGTACGCCACGGGGCGCGTGTGCCGGGCACTTCCCACGAGCTTGATCCGGTCACTGCCGCGTTTAACATCGGCTGTATTATTCGCTGGCTCGATTTTAACGATACTTGGCTCGCCGCCGAGTGGGGCCATCCGTCCGATAACCTAGGTGGAATTTTGGCCACCGCCGATTACTTAAGTCGTGTGGCCGTGGCCGAAGGTAAACCGCCGCTTACCATGCGCGATGTATTGACTGCGATGATCAAAGCGCATGAGATCCAAGGCGTGCTCGCCCTTGAGAATAGCTTTAACCGTGTTGGGCTCGATCACGTTTTATTGGTGCGTGTGGCATCAACGGCTGTGGTTACCAAAATGTTGGGCGGTAATCGCGATCAGATCATTGATGCCGTCTCACAAGCTTGGGTGGATGGCTGTGCGCTGCGCACCTACCGCCATGCGCCAAACGCCGGTTCACGCAAATCGTGGGCGGCGGGCGATGCCACCTCCCGCGCGGTGCGGTTGGCGATGATCACCATGAAAGGCGAGATGGGCTTGCCGTCGGTGCTCAGCGCACCTAAGTGGGGCTATTACGATGTGCTGTTTAACGGCAACGCTTTTAGTGTCAAACAAGACTTTGCCAGCTACGTAATGGAAAACGTATTGTTCAAGATTTCCTTCCCAGCGGAGTTTCATGCTCAAACGGCGGTAGAGGCGGCGGTGACCTTGCATTCACAGGTGAAAGACCGGGTGGATGAGATTGAACGTATTGAAATCACCACCCATGAATCGGCCATTCGCATCATTTCCAAAGAAGGGGAGTTGGCTAACCCGGCTGACCGTGACCACTGCCTGCAATATATGGTGGCAGTACCGCTGCTATACGGCAATCTAGTGGCCGAGCACTACGAAGACGCCTTCCATCACGCCGACCCGCGTATTGATGCGCTACGGCAAAAAATGGTGATCAAAGAAGACTCGCGTTATAGCGCGGAATACCTTGAAGCTGACAAGCGCTCGATTGCCAATGCGATCCAAATTTTCTTTACCGATGGCAGCAGTACTGAACAAGTCGCGGTGGAATACCCAATTGGTCACCGCCGCCGTCGCGAAGAAGGGATCCCCGTGCTGGAGCAAAAATTCCGCACCAACTTGGCGACCCGTTTCCCGCGCGCACAGAGTGAAAAAATCGCTGCCTTGTGTAGCGACCAGGCCGCGCTGGAGAAAACCCCGGTGCACGAATTTATGTCGCTGTTTGTGATTAACTAAGCACGCGGAATGAATCCATTGCCTGCAAACGTATCGCCTGCCAAGGGTGGGCGATAAGGAGCCGCTTATGCAAGAAGCAAGTTACCAACACCATGCGGATTGGGCCAGTCGTGACCCCGAGGGATTTTGGCAGGCACAGGCCAAGCAGCTCGATTGGTTTACCTTTCCACAAACCATTCTTAGCAAAGACGATAATGGCATTGAGCGCTGGTTTGCCGATGGCACCATGAACACTGCCTATATGGCACTCGATGCGCATGTTGAACAAGGTCGGGGCGAACAAACTGCACTTATTTACGACTCACCGGTTACCAACAAAAAAACCACCTATACCTATGCGGCTTTACGTGACTACGTGGCGAAAGTTGCGGGCATGCTGGCAGGGCTAGGGGTTGAAAAGGGGGACCGCGTGGTGATTTATATGCCCATGATCCCAGAAGCGACCGTGGCCATGCTCGCTTGCGCACGGCTTGGGGCGATCCACTCGGTAGTCTTTGGTGGCTTTGCCCCGAATGAGCTGGCGGTACGGATTGAAGACGCGGAGCCCAAAGTGGTGCTCACCGCCTCATGCGGCATCGAGGGCGCGAAAACCTTGGCTTATAAGCCGATGGTTGATCAAGCCATCATGGACAGTCGTTACAAACCCGACC
Organism: Salinivibrio sp. PR5; assembly: GCF_001996085.1. NCBI lineage: Bacteria > Pseudomonadati > Pseudomonadota > Gammaproteobacteria > Vibrionales > Vibrionaceae > Salinivibrio > Salinivibrio sp. PR5. Next base: position 8,335 of record NZ_MUFK01000027.1, on the reverse strand, counting down.
ATGTGGTGGTCTATCAGCGTGCCATGTGTCGTGCCAATTTAGATAATCCGCGTGATGCTGACTGGGCGGCATTATTAGCTGAAGCGACGCCTGCGGCGCCAGTGCCCGTCAATGCCACCGATCCTTTATATATCCTTTATACCTCCGGCACCACGGGCAAACCCAAAGGCGTAGTGCGTGACAATGGCGGCCACGCGGTGGCGATGAAGTACAGCATGAGCGTGATTTATAACGTCAAACCCGGCGAAGTGTTTTGGGCCGCATCGGATGTCGGCTGGGTGGTAGGGCATTCGTATATTGTCTATGCCCCTTTGCTACACGGCTGCACTACGGTGATGTTTGAAGGCAAGCCAGTCGGTACACCGGATGCGGGAGCGTTTTGGCGCGTGTGTGATGAGTATAACGTCAGCATCTTATTCTCGGCGCCTACCGCCTTTCGGGCGATTAAAAAGCAAGACCCAAACGGTGAGCACCTTGCGCGCTATCCGATGACATCGTTACGCACGGTGTTTATGGCAGGTGAACGGCTTGATCCACCGACATTGGAGTGGGTGGAAGAAAAGACCCAGAGACCCGTGGTTGATCACTGGTGGCAAACCGAAACTGGCTGGGCGATTGCAGGCAATCCATTAGGGTTAACCTGCTTTGCGACCAAGCCCGGCTCGGCAACCATGCCAAGTCCTGGCTATCAGGTGTGTATTCTCAATGAAATGGGCGAGATTGCCGCACCAAACCAGCAAGGATACATTGCCGTGAAGCGTCCTCTGCCGCCTAGCTGCCTGCCGACGGTGTGGCGCAACCACGATCGCTTTGAGTCTGGCTATCTTAGCCAATTCCCCGGTTACTATGTCTCCGGTGATGGTGGCTACATGGATGAAGATGGCTATGTGTTTGTGATGGGACGGATTGACGATGTGATTAACGTCGCGGGGCACCGTTTATCGACTGGCGAAATGGAAGAGGTATTAGGCAGCCATGACGCGGTCGCCGAGTGTGCGGTGGTGGGCATGCACGATGAGCTCAAAGGCCAATTGCCGCTCGGCTTAGTGGTGTTGAAAGATGGCTTTGTCTCTATGGGTGGCGAGATAGAACGGGAATTGGTGCAGCGTGTGCGGGATCAAATTGGCGCGATCGCTTGCTTTAAACACGCGGTTATCGTGGAGAAGTTGCCTAAAACACGCTCAGGTAAAATCTTGCGTCGTATTATTCGTCAGATGGCGGATGGCGAATCTTACCAAGTCCCCTCGACGATTGACGATCCGAGCAGTTTGGAGACCATTGCAGCGGCGCTGTCTTCTTCCTAAGAGGGATAGGCTGGTATTCGCACGGGCATTAACCGAAAGCGGGGTAGGACACCCCGCTTTTTGGCTTACACCTTGGCTTTTTTTTGCTGGTACATCTTGGTGTCTGCTTCATCCAGTAGATCATCCAAGCTGCGCGGCGTCGACATGGAACTGGTCGCCACGCCATAACTGAATGAGATAGGGTAGGTGTGGCGATTGATTTGATTAAACCGCTCCACAACACCGGAAAAACGGTCGAGTGCTTGCTCGGCGGCTTCACGCCCAGCACCGGAGAGAAACACCACAAACTCATCGCCACCAAACCGCGCAAACACATCGGATTCGCGCATGTTGGCGCGCAGCAGATTAGCCATATGACGAAGGGCGATATCCCCTTCGGAATGACCATAAGTATCATTGATGATTTTAAAATCGTTTAAATCGATAAACGCGAGTGAATACGGCGAATTCATGCGCTGACAGTGCTGTACGGCGCGACTGGCTAGCTGCATAAAGCCGCGTCGATTAGATATTCCCGTGAGATCATCAGTATATGCGGTTTGCGCTGAGGAGAGCTCACTCTCGGCGAGCAGGGCCAAATCCTTCAAAAAGCGCAGATCTTCATCGCTAAAACGGCGCGGCTTATCATCAATCACACACAGGGTGCCCATGTTACTCCCGTCGCCAAGCGAGAGCGGGTATCCAGCATAAAAGCGAATATGTGGCTCGCCCGCAACGAGGGGATTATCAGCGAAGCGTGGATCGAGACTGGCGTCTTTCACCACAAAGGGTTGATCGCCCAAAATAGCATGACCACAAAAAGAGATATCGCGTGGCGTTTGGCGTACGTTAAGGCCAAAGCAGGATTTAAACCACTGGCGATCATCGTCAATGAGGCTGACGAGGGCGATGGGGACATCGAAAAGGCGTTTAGCTAAGCGAGTGATGCGATCAAAGCGCTCTTCGTCTTCGGTATCAAGCACGCCAGTGTCTTGTAATTTTTTGAGGCGTTGAGCTTCGTCGTTGGGCTTAATGGGGCTTAGCATCTGAACACTCCTGTCGGGTCGCTACTTACTTAAACGTAGATTCATCAGACAGATGTGTCCAGAAGTACGGACGCGCTTTGCACCCGTCCGCACACCAGTTAAAGACCGTGTGTTATTGCACCAAACACGCAAAGCCTTTGAGGTAAAAACCTTCTGGATATGCACTGTGAGTGGGATGATCTGCCGCTTGTGCAAAGCGCTCAATAAACTGCACATTTTTACCTGCATCTAATGCCGCGTCTGCCAGTATCTTTTGGAACAGGCCCGCATCCATTAAGCCCGAGCACGAATAGCTGAGCAGCACACCGCCCGGATTAAGAAGCTGCATAGCGAGCATATTAATATCTTTGTAGCCGCGACATGCGCCGGTCAGTTGAGATTTGGACTCTGCAAATTTAGGCGGATCCATCACAATCACATCAAAGCGTTCGCCTTGTTCGCGATAAGTGCGCAGCAGCTTGAACACATCGGCATTCACAAACTCAGCACGGGTGAGATCAAAGCCGTTTCTCGCCGCATTGGCTTTCGCTTTGTCGAGCGCGGGCTGTGAGACATCCACATTAGTGACCTGCTTAGCATTGCCTTTTTGCGCATACAAACCAAAACCGCCAGTGTAGCAAAAGCAATTTAAGACCCGTTTGCCATCCATGTATTTCACCGCTTGTTCGCGGCTATCCCGTTGGTCGAGATAAAAACCGGTTTTGTGGCCATTGGCAATATCGACTTCAATCGCCACGCCGTTTTCCTCGATGATGACGGACGCAGGTGGCTCCTCACCGTGTAAAACGCCGGTGCGCGGTTTAAGGCCTTCTTTTTTACGAATCGCAACGTCGGAACGCTCGTAGATATGGCACTCTGGAAACTCGGTGCGCAGGGCGGTGACGAGGTTATCACGCTGAGCATCCGCGCCGGCGCTAAGCAATTGGCACACCAAGTAGTTATCGTACTTGTCGACGGTGATGCCGGGGACGCCATCAGACTCAGCGGCCAATAGTCGATAACCAGTGAGCCCATCACGCTCAGCGAGCATGGTACGCAGCGGTTTTGCCGCGCGGATACGGGCTAGGAAAAAGTCACTGTCGATGGGGTTTTTTTCAAAGCACCACATGCGAACTCGAATTTGGGATTGGGGTGAATAGGCGCCTAGCCCTAAAAACTCACCTTGATGATCACAAACAGTGACCGTGTCACCCAAAGCAGGTTTCCCTTCGATACGGGCAATGCCGCGCGAGAAAATCCAAGGATGGCGGCGTTTGATGGATTTATCGCGGCCTTTGGCGAGATACACAGTGGCAGTCATGGACGTTCCTAACAATTTGGTGGTGCAAAACACGTCAAAATGCTGAGTAAGGCACCTGCATCATGACGTGACTTGCGGATAAAGCAAAAAAGGGCGGGTATTGTCGAGCAAGGCTGGTGTCATTGCAATAAAAACGCGCCCAGAGTCGGGCGCGTAATAGGAAGCATGCGGGCGGTGAACCAAGAGGTTTAGGTGCGAAGCCCTGCCACCAAGGTTTTCAATTGCTGCGCTTGCGTGCCAAGTTCACTGACTTCGGTAGCAGAATCTCGCAGCATTTGTGCGACTTGCGTGGACTGGCTGCGCACTTGTTCCACATCTTGTGAAATCGTGCTCGCCACGTTGCCTTGCTGCTCGGCGGCGGCTGCAATTTCGGTACTGCGATCAGAGATCGTGCTGCTACGGGCGGCGATTTGGCTGATCTCGGCATCAATCTCTTGCACCGCAGCTTCGCTGGCAGACGCATTTTCGACTGTGCCCTCCATAACGCGACGCAATTCAGTGGTATGCGTTTGCAGCGACTCAATCATGGTTTGAATATCGACCGTGGACTCTTGAGTGCGACTTGCCAAGGTGCGCACCTCATCGGCGACTACCGCAAAGCCACGCCCTTGCTCGCCCGCACGGGCAGCCTCGATCGCCGCATTCAGGGCCAATAAGTTGGTCTGCTCGCTGATGGCGTTGATGGTGGTCACCACGCTGCCAATTTGCTCAGCATTTTGATTCAACTCGGTCACCTTATCAGCAGCTTGAGCAATTTCACTGGCCAGCGCGTTAATCGCCGCCATGGTTTGCTGCACTTGTTGACGCCCTTGCTGAGCTGCCTCGGTGGCCTCTTGGGTCTGGGTAGATGTATCGGTAGCGTGGCTCGCCACTTCACGAATCGACCCCGCCATTTCTTCGGTGGCACTGGCGAGTGAATCAAGATACTGACGTTGGCTTTCACCCAGTGATTCACTTTCGTCGCTGCGCTGCTGCAGGCTCGACGACAAGCTATCCATCATCTCTGCGCTTTGCTGAATGGCTTTCACCATGTTTTGCTCACGCTCAAGCACTTTGTCGATGGTAATCGCGATCTGGCTGAACTCATCTCGCACTGGGAAGAAGTTCATTCGGTAGCTGAGTTCCCCATCTGCTAGCTTTAAGAGAGCTTGATTCATGGTGTACATCGCGCCGCCGATAAAGGTCATGATGTAATAGGTCAACAGCGCAATCACCACCACCATGCCAAGGAGCAAGCTCCAATCGAGCGTGCCAAGGTAGGTGAACAAGGTGCCATCGGCTTGATAGTCAAGCTGTCCCGACGGCGTAAGCGTAAACCCGCTTTGCTGGTTTTGTAGCACCGTGCGTACTTCTTGCGCCGGCAAATCGTATTTCGCCACAAGGGCTTGAATGGCTTGGCCTTCCGCTTGCATGTTGGTTGCCACTCGCGTGTCCGACGCTGCATCGAGTGTCAGCGCTATCACTATCATTGCGAGGAGGGGAAGGAAAAAGATAAGGTAAAATTTTTCTTGGAGCCGAAGGTGGATGAGGTATTTATCAATCCATCGAAACGCTACTTCTTTCATGACGTAATCCTGTCAAACGACTGTCTCATGTAGCGTTATACAGATGTCATTATGCAATGGAAATACAGTGGAGGTGACCGATGTCTCAAAAATGCGTCAAGGCCTATGTCACAGGTCACGTTCAGGGCGTTGGCTTTCGTTATCACACCGCGCACGAGGCATTAAAGCTGTCTTTGACTGGGTACGCGAAGAACTTGCCAGATGGACGCGTTGAGGTGTTGGCATGTGGCCGCGAAGAGTCGGTTGATGCTCTTATTGCGTGGTTAGATCAAGGGCCGCCCACCGCGAGTGTGAATCACGTTAAACACGAAGATACTGAATGGCGTTCCGTGGATGGGTTTGCCATTCAGTAGGTCATAGGACGGTCTTTAAAGCGGCTTAGTTACAAACATTTGGCGGGTTTGGGGAGGCCTGCCAATTTGGTCGCTTGTTTGGCCGGGCCTTTCGGAAAGAGCTTAAACAGGTATTTGCTGTTACCTTTCTCCGGACCGTACTCTTTTTCCATCGATTTTACCAATAAACGCACCGCCGGTGAGGTGTTGTATTCTTGGTAAAAATGGCGGACAAAGTGGATCACTTCCCAGTGGGCCTCGGTCAGTGCAATGCCTTCTTGCTCAGCCAACAAGGGAACCAGCGCTTCGTGCCAATCGTCTACGTTTTTTAAATACCCTTGCGCATCCGTTGCAACGGTTTCACCTTCATACACCAACATAGTCTTGCCTTTGTTCGTCATCCCAGCGGATGTTCTCGCCGTTGATAAGGCTGCAAAGCATAGCGAGCGACTGGAATGAGTGCAACTGACGTTTATTACGGACAGGTTTCTTCATCACGCTTGTGCGTATCGCCATAAAAAAAGCCGGCAATAGCCGGCTTTGGTAGTGCATACACAATTTTTGCGTGGCACTTAGTCGTCGTTCATGATGCCAAGAATGCTCAGCAGGTGAACGAAGATGTTGAAGATGTTCAAATACAGCGACACGGTGGCGCGGATGTAGTTGGTCTCGCCGCCGTTAATGATGTTGCTGGTGTCATACAGAATAAAGGCTGAGAAAATCAGTACCGCGATGGTGCTGATCGCCAAGCTCAGCGCTGGGATCTGTAGGAAGATGTTCGCGACCATGGCGACTAATAGCGCGATCACACCGGCGACCAAGAAACCGCCCATGAAAGAGAAGTCTTTCTTCGATGTGATGGCGTAAGCCGACAGGCCAAGGAATACCATACCTGTGGTAGCAAGCGCCTGCATCACAATCCCTGGGCCACTCGACAGGCTCAGGTAATAGGTCAGTGTTGGGCCTAACGAGGCGCCCAGAAGGCCGGTGAACACGAAGGTCCACACGATACCCGCGGAGGAGTTCATAGTGCGAGGTAGCACAAAGAACACGATCGCCAACGCACCTAGGGTCATACCTAGCGACATCATTGGGCCGATGCCGACAGCGATAGCGATAAAGGCCGCGATAGCACTGGTGATCAGTGTCATCGATAGCAGCGCATACGTATTACGTAGCACTTTGTTAGTAGATAACGCACTCTGCTGTGACTGGCTGTGCGAAACGATACGATCGTTCATAACGTTCTCCCGGTTGGGTTAACAATCCATTTCTTAATACGACAGTTATGTGGGCAGTCGTTCACTTTTTCAAGCTACCCACGTCCTTAACCTAAACCATGACTGGCTTTTATAAAGCAAATAATACCTTATCCGTGCTCAACGCCGATGGTGAAGTTGTAAAAGGATGTTAACCCAGCCCTTCAAGCGTGAACAAGGTAAACTTTGTTACATCAACCACTTCCACCAGATAAATACTGCTAAAAAGCCGAATAAATACATCAGACCCACGATCGCCAGGGCGCGCATCGACTTACTCATGGTCACTTCAGGCGGTAAGCGGTGTTTGGTCACCAAAATATAGTTGAGTAATGCAAAGAACGGCGTGGTCACGAATGCAGCAATCATGGCGAAATCGAGCATGGTTAGTAATGCACCGGTCCAAAACGCGACAATACCGAGCGCTAATACGGCCGTGATTAACATCCAGCCTTGATTGACCTGTGGCGAGGCTTGTGGCTGGCGACGCAATAAGCGCTGCGATTCAGACACGACCCGCGCATACCCGTCGATCACGGTAATGGTGCTGCCGAAGATACAGAAAAAGGCGACCACCGCGATCAAATAGCGGGACCATTCACCAATCGTGGCGGCATACAGGCCAACCAATTGATGCGAGAAGCCAATCCCCGATTGCTTTAATTCAACCCCACTGCCATGCAACAGCAGGGCACCGAGTGATAGAAACACAATTGCCAATGCAGCGGTGCCGATATAGCCGACGTTAAAATCAAACAGCGCCGCTTTAGCATTGATGGGCTCAGATTGCGCTTTGCGCTTTAGCCACACCGAGGTGATGCTAGAAATTTCAATCGGGGCGGGCATCCAACCCATGGTGACCACGATAAAGCCAATCGCCGTGATTGACCAAATGGACGGAGCCTGAAAATTAGGCTCAACCGCGACAGGGTTGCCGATTGCCACAGTCACCGCAACCAAGGTGGCACAGGTGAGCGTTGCCATAATCACTTTAGAGAGCCAATCCAGCGCCTTGTAATGGCCAGCAATTAGAATGACCAAACAAGTCATTACAATAATGATGGAAAGGGCGGTCAGGGAGAGATCAAACGGCACAAAATAGCTCAGCAGACTGGCGCTAAATAAAGTCAGTGCGGCTGTATTGATCACGCCGGATACCGCGCTGAGCACGATAAAAAGCCACAGATATCCGCGGCCGAGGCGGGCATAGCCCTCTACTAAGGTTTCGCCGGTTCCTGCGGTGTATTGCACGCCTGCGCGGAAAAAAGGGTATTTAAAGAGATTTACCAGCAGGATTAATGCGGCCAATTGCCAACCATAAATGGCACCGGCTTTGGTTGAGGCAACCAGATGAGAACCACCCACGGCGGCAGCGGCCATCATAATGCCCGGCCCCAAGGCGCGAACACGTTGGATCACAGATAAACGCGATCCGGCCTCGTGAGGAGAGACGGTTTGCATGATTGTTTCCTTTATAATAATTGCGTTGTTGTGTTTGTTTTTATCGCTATTTGATTAATTTTATTGTCAATAGCAGGTTATCAATAACA